>JABSPG010000592.1 GCA_013214445.1 Ekhidna sp.
CGAAAAAGTCAAGGAAAATGTAATGGCCTTAGGAGGAAATTCTTCAAAACTGGATGAGATTCTGCAGCTGTTTACAATTCAGGATAGAGATAGCTTAATTGGATCGATAGAAAAAATTGATCCTGAAAATGATGGCATAAAGGAAATAGTGACCTACTTCGAAACCTTAGATCAGTTCTCAGAGCGAGACCTGAAAGTGCAGCTAGACTTATCACTGGCAAGGGGTCTATCATATTACACTGGCATGATCTACGAAGTGAAACCAACGACAGTTAAGATGGGGAGCATCTGTGGGGGTGGCAGATACGATAATCTAACAGGCGTTTTTGGTTTAAATGGAATATCAGGAATTGGAATTTCCTTTGGTCTTGATAGAATTTATGACGTCTTGGAAGAACAGCAGCTCTTCCCTGCCAACGTTGCTCAACCGCTAGATGCATTAATAGTCCACTTCAATGAGGAAAATCTGAGACATGGTCAGAAATTAGTTATGCAATTAAGAGCTGCTAATGTTAAAGCGGATCTGTATCCATCAGTTGAGAAAATAAAGAAGCAATTCAATTACGCTCATAAGATAAACGCCCCCTACACTATCATAATAGGTGATAATGAGATGGATACCGAAATGTACATGATCAAAAACATGCATTCCGGTGAACAAAAACCAATGTCTGCGAATGAAATAATACAGCTTTTTCAAGGTTAACTTTACATAGTCAGACTTCTAAAAGGTGATATCAAATTGGAAATACATTTTTTTGATTCTTTTAATTCCAAACTTCATTGATGCACAGGTTTTAAGCAGTAAAGGTCGGTTTTCAGTTGGATTTGACAGAGGATGTACCCCAATGACCGTCACTATTTCCGAGTTAGATAATTTTGGTGATGTAACTCGGCAATACTATTTCTTCGAAGGAGCAGGGGTTACAAATGAAAAAACTTTCACTTATCAAGATTCGGGAACCTACCAAATCGTCCAAGTTGTTGGTGTAGATGGTATCGATGATAAGACGGATACACTATTTGTGGAAGCAAAGGAATCTATCAAACCGCAGATGGAATTTTCGAAATGCAGTGGAAACGAAATATTCTTAACATCAAAAGACAGCTTCTACGACAGTGTTAGAATCCATTGGACCATGGATAGTACTATCGTTTTGGGCTTTAACCAAAGTGCTTCATATACTTATCTGAATAGCAATAGTCAAGTTTTGGAGTTAGAAGGTTTGTTCAACAACGCAGATGAGGTTTGCACATCTTTCTTCGAAGAAATTGCACATCTGTCAAGTTTAGTTGCGCCAAATATCAGCAGCGCTGCAATAAAGCAATCTTGCCAGAATGTATATGATCTCTATCTTCAACTGGATAAAATTGACTCAGCAGTGAACTACCGAATCAACCTTAGTCAAACTTCCAAAGTGGTCCTATTCGATGGATATCTAGATGGAGCCAGTTTTTTACTGTCAAACATTGATTTTTCGAAAAAAGAATTCTGTCTTGAAATAGAAGCTTACGATCCCTGCAGCAACACAAGCGTAATAAGTAGCGAATTCTGCGGAGAGCCCACTAATCTTTCTCTTTCCCCCTTTGAAGCTCTATATTCTACTTATGTCGAAGAAGGTGTTTACATAAACTTGGATTCAGTCCAATCAGGCACTTTTAATGTATACAGGAAGCTTGAAGAAGAAGACTTTGAGATTCGAGCAGCTCAGACAGAATCTTTTACTGACGCACTTGGATCGATTGGTAGAAAATACACTTACAGATTAGACTACATAGATAACTGTGGGCAATTACTTTATATGGCAGAAACACATCCACCATTCGTGGATACCGAGAAAATCGAAACCAATAAATACCGAGTAAACTTCACTCCGTCAGAAAATTCACTTACAGAGATTCCTGTTGATGAGTATCAATCAGGCAATGATTTTTCGAGAACTGAAGGTGAAATTGAGCAAAGAGAATTCATCATTCAATTGGACGCAAAAGATGGAAGTCCAAGACAGTTTATCAGTGCCACTTCTACCTACAGCGATGGCACAATACTACTATCCAATGCAAAGACCGTACGATATGAACTAGTTCTATATGTCCCACATGCATTTACACCAAACGCTGATGGACTAAACGACACACTCGAAGTATTTGGACTTCCCACGGAAGTAGCAACTACCAAAATTTACAATCGATGGGGACAACTCATCTATACATCAGATTCTCCATCCCCAGGCTGGAATGGTGATATCAACGGATCGCAGGCTCCAGAAGGAACTTATTTGTATGAAATCACCTTTGAGACTGCAGATGGTGATATCAAAATGCAAAAAGGTACTTTTGCATTGATCAAAAATTAAGAATGACATGTTTGATATGATGAAAATGATGGGCAAGGTTAAGGAGATGCAGTCCAAGATGAAGGAAGCCCAAGATCAGTTGAAGCATATAAAAGCCGAAGGCGAATCTGGCGGAGGAATGGTTAGAGCCATTGCCAACGGTGACAAAGAACTAATCAGTTTAGAAATTGATGAGTCATTGGTAAATCCTACAGATTCATCGATGATGAAAGATTTGATCATTGCTGCAGTAAATAAAGCGGTTGCAGATGCAGACTATAAAGCGAAGGATCACATCAAAAATGCGACTCAAGGCATTATGCCTAATATCCCTGGAATGGATCTTTCAGGAATGCTGTAAATGTCAAAAACAGCAGTAGTAATTCTAAATTTCAATGGTAAGAATTATCTAGAAAGATTCTTACCAAGTGTGTTGAAACACTCTGCAGATGCGGACATCATAGTTGCGGACAATGCTTCTTCTGACGGATCTCTAGACCTATTAAACCATTCTTTTCCCAAGGTACAGACGATTGCGCTCAAGCAGAACTTTGGATTTGCAGGTGGTTACAATGAAGCGCTCAAGAACGTAGATA
>JABSPG010000593.1 GCA_013214445.1 Ekhidna sp.
ACCTCCTAAAGCACTGCCATATTCAATCTTAGATTATGATGCAGTTAAAATTGTCATTTTTGGGGTTCCTCCATGGCACTAAACTCGCTATCGAAGTATAGCTTATTTCTATTCTTGAGATTAACCATGAAATAGTGCTCGCCTTCAGGAAGAAAGAACTGTCTTGCATCCTGAACACTTTCGATTCCTCCATATTCATCCAAAGCCAAGTAGATCTCCAATGGTAACTTGGACAAATCCCAAAAATAGTTTGATGTATCCACCCACTTGAAATCCTCTGTATACCTCACCATTCCTGCCTGGCTAAGAACAGTACCTAACTTGAACTCAATGCGAACAATGTAGAAGTTGTCTTTTATTCGCGATTCCTTTATGGTAAGATTTTCATATTGGTTTTGAAGATGGGAAACAATTGGTTCTGGTACCTCCTGCAAACCACTAAGTAGAACTCCATTTTTAAGATAGCGATATTCTTCGTCAAAAATCAACGCTCCATTTTTTGTTCTCACCGTGTAGAAGCCAGGTTCATTTACCTTCATACTGAACCTGATCCTAATAATATTCTCTAACTTCACTTTGCTAGTTACCTGTCCATATAGACCGGATGGAAGCTCCGAATAAACGATACTATAATCCTTAAAGGACTCATCATTTAAGAAATAGCTTATACCTCCGACATCCCCTTCGCTTGTCAAGAATTGTACTCGGTAGAATCCTGTTCGCATGCTTACTCCTTCAATGGTAGCTCCTGGAAAACGTTGAGAGATGTCTTTTTCCATCTGCTTACTAATCGAGACTTCCTGTGCTGGTAAAAATATTGCTCCCATTAGCAGGGTGGTAATCAATAAATATTTGACCTTTCTCATAGCTTATTAACTTATTATAAATTGGACAATTTCATTTTCGCTGGATCCATAGTTTACCAACTCTGCTAGCTCCTTCTATTGTTTTTACAAGTAATAAATACACACCCTCATTCAAGGCACGAACATCAAAAACCCCCTCCCCAATCATCGGTAAAATCACTTTATTCCCAGATGTACTGTAGACTACCCCATCCACAACGTCTTTAGATCCTAGAATTTCAATCTGACTACTAGCAGGGTTGGGAAAGGGAGATACCTTTATTGCATTTTGCAATCCCAGCACTCTTTCCTGGAGATTAATTAGTTGAATTGCCATATTGACACTATCTCCCAGCTCCAGTCTTGTGGAAGGAGAGAACAATGAGATCGTAGCATCTAAATTCTCTTCCAATTGCTCATTAGTATCTTTAGAACTAATGATCACATTCCCTTCATTAGCATTTGCCGGAATGAATACAGTGTCGTTGGACAAGTCATACAATGAGAAAATTTCATCCGATACTTCTATCCCTACCGTCTCATTTGTAGCTAGTGTACGATCGATCCTGGCAGTAATTGTAGCTTGCTCTCCAGGCTTTAATGAATTTTGAGAAATAGATAGACTAAGGATTGCCTTTACAAACTGAACCCCTAATGGACCATTGAATGCCCCCAGATGGGGTTTTGCACTTATGTCTACAGGATTGCCAAAAAAATCAACGATAGGGTCTTCCGTGATGTCCTTGAAGATTCCTTTTCCTGCCATGGGAAAAGTAAGCTTAGGGTACAAAGAAGATGAGCCATTGAGTGCTGCGCTTCCCTCAGCCAGTTGGTAGGAATTAGGATCTAAATCACCTGCCAGGATGAACTTGGGATCTCCTACCACAGCAGCGGTATCTCTTTCAGCAAAAGCGCTTCTCACATCTCCAAAGTACAGATTGTTGTGATTCTGCACCTCAAACCCTTCACTCTCGCTGATCTTCACTTGTTCGCCAATGACGGCTCCCTCGTCAGCAAAAACCACGTTATTGTAGATATACAACTCACCATTTTCAAGATGCACATCGGTGTGCTGCTGCTTCCCTACATAGGCCGTATTGTTATAGACAAATGCTTGCTCATTCTTGACCGGATCTCTCCCAGAACCGGCAAAACCACTCATCCAGAAGGTACGTGCATTAGACCTTAAGCCATCATTCACACTCACATTGTATCGATACCCAATGTTCTTGTTAGCACCCAAAATCTCCACAAAACCTCCTTCAGCATCTTCCGAATAGTTATACTGATAAATGATATTTTCATTGCCGAAATCAATGTGGTATCCGTAAGAGTCTTTGGGTCCTCGAACATGTCTTGAGATATTGTGCTGTGCAATTCCATTGATAGAAGAAAAGAACCACAATGCACTTCCTCTACCGGGCATTCTGAAATCTGCACTTGAGCCTGGGTAGTCGAAAATATTGTTTTCAATCAGGCAGTTGTATACCCTTCCAGGCAAGATAGATGAGCCACCCGTCTCATGGAAGTGATTGTTTCGGATGATAATGTTTGAATTTCGAGTCAGCGAATCACCACCAAAGTCGCCATTTCGATGCTGTAAGCGCACTCCAAACTTACCTGAACGTGTAATATAACAATCCTCAATAATGACATCATTGATGTTTCTTGCCAACTCCTCAGATTGGTTGGCTTCACTCCGGATGAGTATACCTGCCACATCAATGCTATTAAAGTCCGCTTCCGGATCCAGCTCAAAAGCATAGACATGCTCTACCGTCAAATTTCTGAGTCTTATGTGATTCATAGTACGGTCTCCTGTATTGTGCAGGAAAATACCATAGCCCTGATCATCCGCTACTCCGTTTCGACCAGACTGACGATCGTTGGTCACTATCAGATGACTAATCTCCAAGTGATCTTGATTTTCGACATAAACAGCAGACGCAAAGGCACCACCTTCGGCTGCCGCTCCATCTATGACTGGGTTGCTGCCTTCTCCATACGCACTGATCACAATCGGCTTTCCTTCTACTCCACTGCCACCTGGCCTTAACTGCCCTTT
>JABSPG010000594.1 GCA_013214445.1 Ekhidna sp.
TCCTGAATTGCACAATCCACTATTTCCTGAACAGACCTATTATGACCGAGATGAATTACCTCGCAACCAGTGGATTGAATGATTCGCCGCATAATATTAATTGCAGCATCATGTCCATCAAATAAGGAAGCGGCTGTTACAATTCGAATGTGATTTTTGGGTTTATAAATTTCAACTTCTGGGGTCATGTCGTTTCAATTTTTAGAACAAACAAAGATACCAAAAATGAGAGTGATCATTTCAAATTCTGGCTTGCATGTCTTTTGAAAATCTTACATGGATCATTTAGAATTTTTACCATTTTTTCTCTCAGATAATTAGGTATCAACAGAAGATTCGATCTTGAATAAAAAATCTATCAGCTTGTGTTTATTTGAAATTTTAGCAAGAAAGGATTCTGAAAAGTATTTGCTGTATTGAATATCTTATAAGAAACTTCTTTTTTCCAACGCTACATTCATCGACTGATCTCTTCAAATCATCAGAATTAAAACAATCCGCTTAGAAGTTATCCTTTGAATATATAACCTAAAAATTGATTGATTAATTAATAACGGTGTAAGATGATTTCAAGATTGAATGGATATTTTTTTATTTACCAAATATTTAACATACAAATAGACGAATAGGTAGTTTTTATAGATTATATTCCAGTTTACTTCGTTTTAGAGAGCTATGGGATTACTATCAAACTACTTTAGACATTCTCCATATGGTCGTGGGGCTGGATACTATAAGGGATATTACGCAGAAAGGGCTTCAACCACTTACTCAGATATTAAAGCATACAAGAGCCTCTGTGATTCAATGGAATGCAAGAATAATTTGCATACAGAGGCTTCAATTTCATTGCAAGACTTTAAATTTTCCCAAAGTCCCCTTGAAAAGGAAATCGTTGAAATTTTCGGCAAGCCGAAAGATAAGATTAAGGTACGTCTTGATAATGAAAATATTTTCATTATTCTCTATAAACACACAATTGGCGGTTATCGTGTGAGATCGGAATTCCATTTCTGTCAGAATCAGCTGTTCTATTTCAATCATCACTTCAATCATCTTAATTATTCAGAAAGAGACAAAGTTCTCGAAACCATGAAAGAAAAGTACCATATTAGAAAATCATGGGACACCAGAACAGAGTACATCCAGCATACTAATGGTAGCTATGCCATAGATGTAGAAGACAGTATTGGAATTAAAATTAACTATTTTCTTTACTCAGATAACGGATTTTTTGCGAGACTCCAGAAAATAGTAGCAGAAGATGAGCGACGTGAAAAGAGGTTGAACAAATGGAAGGTCGGCGATCTTTACGCCAAAATTTAATAACAGATTTTTAAGAGGGTTAGAACCATCCTGTAAGTGCTCTAACCCAAAAAACCCAACCCGATACCTCGATTAATTGCTGGTAGCTCTCTCGTAACTAAATCCGCCTTGCCTACCGCTTGACCAAGATTTGAACTCAATGTCCAAATAGATATCATCCTCTATCAAGTGTAGAACCAGTTGCTGTCCCACAACATTCTGTGGTCTTACTGTCCTCCTAAATGTATCGAAGGTCAAGCTCTCGATATCTGCAGTTGTCCCAACTGCCCATTCTGTGCCTGTTGGACTATTGGTTTTTGAAGAACTTGACTCTACGCGAATATTGAAAATCTGCCCTCCACTATTACCTCTAGTTATCCAAACATTATCAGTAATGCGGTCCTGATTTGATTCATTGGTTGGATCAGCTCCATTCTGTTTCGTAAAGGTTAGCTTTGGACCAGTCCAAATATTGAAGGTAGGACCAGTGGGATTATTCACTAAGATGGTGATCGCAGCATTTTTGGTTTCTGTTCCATTATCAACCACAACTGTGCCTGTGATCTCGGGATTGACTGCAAATACAAACAATGATCCGTCTGCTACTGTAACCTCCCCTGTGTTTTCATTCACCGCAATCGCCCCAGATGGTGACTGATCCGACAAGGAAAATGAAAGATCACCTCCATCAAAAGAAGCATCTATGCTTCCCAAAGAAGCTCCGTTCTCAGGATTTTCATCAACGAATTCGGTAAAATCATTTACATCGAATTCTTCGTCTAGGACATCTTCTACGGAATTATCATTACAACTGGCTACAGCAAAAACAGCTGCAAGACACCAAACCATTTTTCTTCTCATAGCGCTAATAACCGTATTATCTATGGTTTGGTTTAGAGTCACACACTAGAAAAGACTAGGTTTGTCGTCTAAAAAACCAAATCTTGATAACATCCCTGCAGGGAATTTTAGTCTATATGTATGCCTTATGTCATTGGAATAGGTGGGCCTAGCAGATCAGGAAAGTCTAGGCTTGCCAAGCAAATCATAGATCATCTCTCTAAGAGAAAAGGAATACACATTGACATGGACGACTATGTTCTCCCAGTTTCAAAAATCCCGAAAATTGGGAATCAAACAGACTGGGAATCGTCAAGATCCGTGGATTTCAAGAAATTGATCTCAGCAGTTCGGAAAGGAAGCAATGATTATGATCTGGTCATTGTGGAGGGCATTCTAATCTTTGAAGATGATGAACTTCAAAAGCTATTGGATAAGACCATCCACATCAATATCACGAAGGCAACCTTTTGGGACAGAAGACTAAAAGAAACTAGGTGGGGAAAGGAACCAGCATGGTATTTAGAACATGTTTGGACTTCATACCTAGAGCATTATAAAAAACTCAAATGTGACATAGACGTTGATGGTACTACCCCTCTTTCCAAAAAGGGCCTTCTAGAAATTGTCACCAAACTAAATCCGAGAATTCTCCATTAACAGGTAGGAATGAGCTAATGTGCTCTTTTCCCCTCTAGATAATTGGCATAAAAGCTAATGGCAAGTCCGAGAATACTCGCAG
>JABSPG010000595.1 GCA_013214445.1 Ekhidna sp.
CTAAATTTTTGATTCTATTCATTAGTTGACCGAATTAGTAGGAAGGTGGAAGTTGTTTGACCCAAGAATCATCAGAAGTCTCCGATAGTGTGATGACCAGCTCTCCTCCCTTGATTATTTCGTCATGAAATAAAAAGGAACGGTCGAGTTTTTTGCCATTGATACTTACACTCGAGATATAGTTTGAGTCTTTGGTTTCCCTTTTAGCTACAATCTTTAAACTACCCGTTTCCAACCTCATCTTGGTTTCATCAAATATTGGAGCTGACAAGAGATAGATCGGTTGGCCGGCAACAGGAAACATGCCCATGGCGCTCCAGACATACCAGGAAGAAACAGCCCCAGAATCGTCCTGCCCTGGCAAACCAGCAGTTCCAAGAGAATAGCTGTTTTTCAAAATTTCTGATACACGATCTGTCGTCCTTGATGGTTTCCCGATATAATGGTATAAGTAAGGGAGTAAAAAAACCTGTTCATTGCTTGGCTTGACACCATCGGCAAAAACCTCATCAAGGTGCTCTTCGTAAGACTCATATCCGCCATGTCTTTCGATGAGTTCAGTCATGGCATGAGGCACATAATCACTGTATATCCTGGATCCCCCTTCGTAAAAAAATGGATCGTTCCAATGATCAGGCCTTGAAGGTGTTAAAGAGAAATCAGGCATCCAATTGCCAGTGGAGTCTTTGCCCCAGAAATAACCCTCTGATGCATAAAATAGATCCAATATCATTTTGGATCTGGCAAGCAACATTTGTGCATTCATCTGATCCCCTATTTTCATTGCTACCTGGCTGATGCAGAAATCATTATATGCGTACTCCAAAGACCGTGAAACAGCACCGCTATATTCTGAAGGGAGCATATAGCCTAACCCCTGATAATTTGCCAAATACCTGCCATAAAACTGAGGTTGATCAGATGTGGTCGTTGCATTTTTCAAAATGGCCGCATAGGCTTTCTTTTCATCAAACCCACCCAGCCCTTTGGCAATTGCGTCGGCAAAAACCACATCGGCATTGGTACCTCCTTGGATATCCGCATAGTTACCGGCAATCCAAGCATCCGGTAACCATCCTTTGTTATCATAAATGGAAAGCAGACTATTGAGCACGTTGCGTTGATGGTCCGGATATATCAGCGTATGCAACGGCATCACGGTTCGAAATACGTCCCATAGGCAATAGTGTTCCCAAAAATGGGGTTCTTCTGGATTCCAATGCGGGTTTTCACCAGTGACGTTCGTTGGCATGAGAAGTGTATTCTTCAGCAGCGAATAGAAAATTTTTCTATCCGTAAGGCTACCACCTTTCACTTGGATGGTATTGAGATATTCGTTCCACTGAGATTCAGCGGCTGATTTTACCGCATCCAGATCCCAATGAGGAATTTCATCAGAAAGGTTCGCTTTGGCTTTGTCTTCACTCAAGAATGATATCCCCATTTTCAATCGAACATGCTGGTTCTGGGCTAGATCAAATGAAGCATAAACGCCAAACTTAGAGATCTCCTCTTCACTTCCCTTTCTTTCTTTCATTCCAGGGTACAAAGTTTCGTTCTCCCATACACCTGAAGCATCAAAGGGCGTGTCGAAAACCCCATGGAAATAGATGGTGTAAGGAGCATCTCCACCCCATCCCCCAACAAAGGAAGCCCATCCACTGACTTCAGTGTCAGACAAGATCTGCACATTACCTCCGGTGCACCGATGATCTTTGGCCTTCCCACGGGTATTGCTTGCACTTACATCTATCAAAATATTCCCCTGGAATGAGTCCTCCTTGCCCCAGGTATGGAATTCGTAATCGTGGATTCCGGCATGCTCAGTAGCAGACAGGTTAGCAATAACATCACCTGGTTTTCTTTTGAGCGTGACCTGATAATGACCCAAAGTACTGGACTCATTTTCTTTTACGATGGAAACATAATCCTCTAAATCAACCTTACCTGCTTGCGGAATTACTAAAAAATTACCGTATCTAGGACCCCCACCGGTTCCACTGAGATGTGTGTGGCTAAATCCCTTGATAGGTTTATTGGATCGGTAGCCATTGGTCATGTTATTGGGCTGAACATCAGGCCCAAGCCGCATCATACTAAAGGGCAAACTGACCCCTCCAAAGACATTGCCACCATCGACTCCCAACATAGGGTCTACGTAGGCAATGGCATCAATCGATGCGTCACTATTTTGTTGATTTGTCTTTGAGGTACAACCCAAAATAATTGCGGATAACCCAAGAATAATCCATGCCTTTGTCATAGTCGCAAATGTCATGAAATCTGTATAGTCAGTTTCAAAATTTTGAATCAATTAGGTGGAATAACAATACATGTAAAACTCGAATTCTTTGTTCGGAAAACCAGCATACCGTCCTTGTCCAGATTTCCGGTTGCGCTATTGAATCGGCTTTTGAAAAGAACCTCTTCCTTTTTACCCAGCATGTTAGCTGGAAATAGCTCTTCTGAAGTATTGATTATAAGCTTGTATGTGTATTTTTCTGATGCAAGTTGTTGGAATAGCACTTTTGGATCTCCCACTTCGGCAGTTGTAAGCCCCAATACTTCCGCGCAATAGGTTCCGAGCGCAATA
This sequence comes from Ekhidna sp., assembly GCA_013214445.1. GTDB lineage: Bacteria > Bacteroidota > Bacteroidia > Cytophagales > Cyclobacteriaceae > Ekhidna. The sequence continues at coordinate 2,594 of JABSPG010000595.1, forward strand.
GGATCGAACTTCCTAGCGCCTAACCCCACCATGGAGGGTATCCAAATGGCCTTCCCATTTCCAAAGGAGTTAGTAGAAGCAAGAATTTCACCTTGTTCATTTTCTATCAAGGGCTTGGCAGCATCGATTGACAAGGTTCCCTGCAAATAGTGTCCTGTTAATTGCTCTGTAACCTGAAAACGATCGGCAACCGCTCGGAACTCCTGCATTTTGGCACCCAGGACTTCTGCCAGCTCCCAATCTTCGGCTTGAAGTACATTGTACTCATACTCATCAAAATGAACACTATGACCT
>JABSPG010000596.1 GCA_013214445.1 Ekhidna sp.
TTAGTAAGATCAAAATTTTTACCAGCAATCAATTCTAAACCCAGGGCAGTGAGGTAGGATTCATCAACTGCCATGTATTCAGTGGATACATGTTGGTCACTGATTTTTTCAGGATACGCCCATTGTCCTTGCCACCCGGGACGACCAGGTAAGGCATTGTTATAGGAGACTATTTCAACGCCTGATAGGGCAGCAAGCTCATTTTTCATTACTTCTCTAGCGCTACCACTTGGCGTGCTCGTGGCATTGATCACAAGGATTTGATCCATGGGTTCGCATATATTCGATCTGATCCACGACTAATAGTGTGGCTAGCACTAGACCGGAAGAGATGAAGAATTGAAAGGCGATTAACCCTTTTCTTAAGTTAAGTCCTTTATAGGTCTTACTTAGTTTTCCACTCAGCGCCTGTAATGGTTTTAGCTCCGAAATAATCAATGCAGGGTAATATCCTGACAAGAAGGCCACTACCAATAATAGCATACTGATGCCAGCTATATACTCTTTTGAAAGGAGAGAAATTGCAGTGTACTCTTTGAGCATAAGGTCATTGAAGAATGGGAGAGAACCTATTATAAGGATTAATGCAAACGCAAAGGATATAATTGTAAGTAGAAATGATTCCATCATGAATTGCCCAACAATACCTTGCTTAGATGATCCCACTACCTTTTTCATTCCAACTTCTTTTGCTCGGTATGCTGATCTAGCTGTGCTTAAGTTTATGTAGTTGATGCAAGCGAGCACCAATAGGAAGAAAGCAATCACACTGACCGTTTTTACTTTCTTTTCCGATCCATTTGGTCCAAATCCATTCCAGTATGAATCGTTTAGATATAACTCTTTCAAGGGAAGTAACGCAACAGACATACTCATTCCCATCTCACTCAGCCATTCACCTACATTATCATCATAAATACTGGAAATCTTAGATTCAAATTCATTAATCTCGACACCCTCATTCAGCAAAAGGTAGTTTCTTACATCAAAGTTGCCCCAACCATCAGTTAGGCTGAAATATCTAAAATCAGGGAATGTTGAAAATGAAATGAGAATATCAAATTGAATATGGGAGTTGGGTGGGAGCTTCTCTACCACCCCAGTAACTTTAAAGTCAATGGAATCTCGCATTTTTAGCGTTTTTCCAAGTGCGTCCCCGTCGAAGTAGACATCTTCGAGCGATTCAGTGATTACAACGGAGTAGGGGGCTTTTAGTACTTCTTCAGCATTTCCCGCCAATAGCTCAAAAGAGAATATTTGAAAGAACTCTTCACCCGCATAATATATGTCATGAGCAAAGCGCTCATTTTTATGATTTACCTTGAAGGTGCTGGATGCATTTCGTGTATACACGACAGCCTCTACTTCTGGGAAATTTGTTCGAAGCTGATAGCCAACCGGATGCGCGTTGGTCTCCATTTCCCCGTTACTAGCATTCGTCACAACCTTGTAAATTCGATCTCCTTTAGTATGAAAATTATCGAAAGAGAGTTCATCCAGAACGTAGAGCAAAATCAAGCTGCTTATTGCTAATCCTAGCGATAAACCCACAAGATTAACAGCGGAATGGGTTTTGAATTTTAATAAGTTTCTGAATGCAAGTCGAATGGTTCTCATGATTGTTACAATTAGTCCTATTTTGTTTATCCATTTTAAGTTCTTGATCAAGCTGATTCTAAAAAGGTTGGCTACTCCTCTCGAGTAATTCCTACGAGCTTTTTTGAGGGAGTAAATTTCCAGGTCGTCGAAAAACACTTCCTGCATGTCTCCCTCAATTTCTTCGAGGTATTCCCCATGAATAATTAGCCTTAGTAGTCTCAATGACCATTTTGGTGGTGATTCCTGCCCCATTGATTAAATGGTTTTTAGCCCTTGAATTGAGATTTGTGACCAAAATTCTTCACGGATAGCTTTTATCTCATTTAACACTTTTTCCGCATATGGAGTGGCGCAGTAAATGCGCTTTCGTTTTCCTCCTCTTTTTTGAGTAGCCTCTCCAAACTCCGAAGTAAGAAATCCTTTTTCTTCCATGCGTTTTAGAGCAGATTGGATGGAGCCAACACTTAATCGTTCTTCCATTCTTTTTTCTAGTTCCTTTTTGATCTCCACTCCAAAAGCTTCTTCTCTTAGAACAATGACAGATAAAAGCACCAGTTCTTCAAATTCTCCAAGCTTTGTTTTTTTCATATCCTCTATTTTTTGCAAGACTTAAGGCCTTGGTTATATTATTCGTAATTGCAGTAAATATAGTTTCAAATATTATTCGTAATTGCAGTTTTTATTAAAAAGATGAAAGGATTAGAGAAAAGGGTAGAGCTGAACTACTTGATAGGTAGTGTATCCTTGATGTAAGTGCTTAATAATCAACGTCTATTCTGATTTTCTTTTGACCTTTATCACTTGTTGAAAAAATAGGTTATTGGGGACTGTGAAGGATCCTTCATCATCAGCAAGCGTAGTGAAAATGAGACCAATGTCTGTCACTTTACCCGTGATCTCCTTTTCTACTAAGACGATGGTATCGGATATTTTGAATGGATTGATTATGTAGATAATTATGCCAGCGATGATATTGCTGAGTAGACTCCAAATGGCAAAAAAGCCGATAGCAACAAGTCCGAGGATGCTTCCCAGAGAAACCTATAAGTTATTCAAGTCCCCGCCCCAAATAATTATGAGGATAATAGTGGTTAGGGCATAGAGCAGAGCAAAGCTGATTCGTTTAATGGCCGGAAGGCGATTTGGATCATAAGAAAATTTATCTGCAAGGCGTTGGATACTTTTTCTTGTCACCCATCTGCTGGCAACAAATGAAATGAGAACACCGATAGTGAGTCCCAGCCTTACCATGTTGTTAGTCTCAATCTGACCGATCAATTCGTTCC
>JABSPG010000597.1 GCA_013214445.1 Ekhidna sp.
GACTGGATTGCGATACGGGATGAACGCGACAGGCTGAAGGTCCAGCTAGAGGAATGCGACGCACACTTGCGAAGGGTTCTTTTGGGTGCTGCGAAAGTGTCACGACCATCTTACAACGACAAGCCAGCTTTTGATAGATTCCAGAATTGGCGGGATGAATGCAAGCGAGCCGAAATATGGAGAAGCTCTATCTAACGATGGCTGATAGACGCGCCGAAAGGCGTTGGATGTCTCGACTGGTTGTCACCTAAACGATAAATACCTATGAGCACGAACGAAAACTATGTCTGCCCCGAAATGCATGAGGCTTTAATTGACGCGAACTTGGAGTTGGTTAAACGACTAGAAGACGCTACAAATTTGCTAGATCATCTCCATTCTGAGGCGATGGACTGGCTAAGATCTGAAGAATACCGAGAGTCAAAACTCGCCCAAATGGTAGGAGATTTTCTTTCTGGTAACACTGAGAACTGACACGACTATGGCAAACAAACTAGATGCAGGTATATCGCTAAAGGATATGACAGTCAATGAGGACGACACAACACCAACGGCGAATAGTCGTTGTCCAGCTTCGGCTGGTTATGATCCAATCGTGCAAGTGAGTGGATTCGGAGTAGAGAACACCATGCAAACCCAATGCAATTTCCTTTTAGTCGGGCTGACTAAATCGGGGAAGGTGGTGCTTTCAACTGGTGACGGAATCTGGAGTGATGTGTCTCCGAAGCCAGATCAGAACGTTAGTGAGTAGGTGCGCCGTAGGCGTTGCCGACCTCACTTTGTTATACCTATTTACTTATGAATGAGAGACTAGAAAAACCTGAACTACTAGACATGGCTGAAAAGTCATTCCATACGCTAGTTACAACCTGCGACTATGCTGTGTGGTATACAGAAGATAATGGCAAGTGGAGCGAATACGGTGTATTTCAAGATGATCCATACGGCGAAGATGCTAAGAAGTGTAGCGAGCTTTGTCTTGAGCGTCTAAAGGATGCTATGCCATACCGACAATACAGGGTAGTCAAAATGACCGAAACGAGAAAATTTCAATTCGTATAACGATGGCTGATGAGCGCGTCGTAGACGTTGCTCACTCAGCTTGGTTATCACCTAAAACGCTAAATATACTATGAAAACTACAGAAGAACTAAGACGCGTGGAAGTCGCCCGACTACTTGAAGCCCCTGCGCCTCAAGTAGTCGGAGAATTGCTAGAACACATCAAGGAAGTGCAATATGCGCTACCCGCTCGATTTAAGCAGGTGCTTCAAGCTGCAATCCAAGTTGGAGAGCTAGACCACAACGCGGATGTAGAATATCTGACGCAATTGCTAGAGGGGCTTTTGCTTCCTGATAACGTAGAGGATGAGCGCGACATGGAGGCGCAGCCGTAATGTCGTTGCATCACTCCGACTGGTTAGGTCATTCATCTCACACAAGTGATGAGGTTTGGCAATACGTTTGCGAATTGAGAGAACGTGAAAAGCGACAATGCAGCGATGAAGAGTCGATAGATCCACCTATCTCTTTTTTTTCTGATTTGTGCTTTCTCCTTATCGACCTCCACCGAGTTATTGTGCCTTTCCTTCTTTTGGGAAACATCCTCATCCGACTCTAGCTTATTTGGATCATAGCCGAGTTCATTATATAGTGCCTCGTAAATTCTAATGTTTTCGATTATCATTATTGCGCACAGCAATGAGCAAAAGGTTATCAGTAAGTTTACTACATTATAATTCAATGAAGCGGCAGCCACGAAGAACCCACAACCAGTCAACACTGAAGCATAGTATGCTACCTTCCAAGATAGTTGTCTCCCACGGTAGAGGTCTTCGACCTTTTTCCACTCCTTTATTTCCTTTTCTGTTTCTGGTGATGGCATTTCTTATTTTTTTACCTAACACTGAGGACGGGCACGCGTAAGCGTTGTCCCGCTCCGCTTGGTTAAGTATATTCTATGAAAGCTCACCAATCTACAATCGGCAGGAATGACGAGTGGCTAACCCCGCCCGATGTTCTTGCTCCGCTGGGTAAGTTCGACCTAGACCCGTGCGCCCCAGTGAATCGACCTTGGCCTACGGCTGAGTGCCACTACACCGAAGCCGACAACGGTCTGGCTCTTGCGTGGCGTGGGCGCGTGTGGTGCAACCCGCCCTTCAATCGCAATGAGCGCCCAAAGTGGATGGAGCGCGTGGCACAGCATGGCAATGCCGTGATGCTGATACCTGCCGCAACGGAAACGAAAGCTTTTTTCGATCATGTATGGCAAAAGGCTGATGCTGTCCTTTTCCTAGAGGGTCGCCCACATTTCCACTACGTCGACGGCTCAAGAGCGAAAGCAAACTGTGGCACGTCGATTTGCCTAGTGGCTTATGGCGCACACAATGCTGAGATCCTAGCCGAGAGTGGCTTGGGTAAATTTATTTCACTTAACAAATAGATCGGGCGCGGCGTAGCCGTTGCCCGTATCGCTGGGTTAGCTGATTTTTTTTCAGATAAGATTTGACAAGCGGGGTAACTCCCGCTTTTTTCGTGGCATGAACATGACACAAAACACAATATATAATATGAAAACCGAGACTATAAGCGACCTAGACGATCACTCGGCTCAAACCGAGATCAAAACTGAATGCGGCGCAACTATAAAAATTGAGGCGTTTGGCAGCACCGCGCACCGTCGAAAAATTGCCCAAATCGTGCGCGCTGCCTTGGAAGCATACGAGGAGCCGATAAACGCATCTTTCTCTTATGCTAACACTGGTGAAGATCGCGGCGCAAGCCGTTGATCTCTCAGCTTGGTTCTACCCTTTATTTAATATGAAACAGGAGGAAGAAAGAAATCTGGAAAGCTGGATGATGCTGGATCAAGATGAAATCAATG
>JABSPG010000598.1 GCA_013214445.1 Ekhidna sp.
ATTTTAACAGGAGCTGGTGAAAAGGCGTTTGTTGCCGGGGCAGATATCACCGAGTTTAATGGTCTGAGTGAAATGCATGCACGTAAGTTTGCAGAAGAGGGTCAAGAGATTTTTCAGTCCATTGAAGATTGTCATACTCCAGTAGTTGCTGTCGTCAACGGATTTGCATTGGGTGGAGGATGTGAACTTGCAATGGCTGCCCACATGCGAGTCGCTGTTGAGGGTGCACGATTTGGTCAGCCGGAGGTGAATTTAGGTCTGATACCTGGATATGGTGGTACGCAACGATTGACACAGCTAATCGGCAAAGGAAGAGCATTCGAATTTTTGATGAGTGCAGATATGATACCCGCAGATAGAGCTGAGCAGATGGGTTTGGTTAACTATGTGGAGGGTGATAAAGATGCAGCTATAGCCAAAGGGGTTGAGCTTCTGGAAAAGATAGCAAGTAAAGCTCCTGTTGCCATCGGTTTGGTCATAGATTCTGTAAACGCACACTTTGAAACGGGTGCAAACGGATATCAGACAGAGGCAAATGCATTTGCCGGTTGTTTTGCTACCGAAGATTTTAAAGAAGGAGTTTCGGCTTTTCTTGAGAAAAGAAAGGCGGAGTTTAAAGGAGAGTAGTTCTTGTCTGTCTTAAAGAAGCTAGCTGGCCAGACGGCTATTTATGGTCTCAGTAGTGTACTGGGGCGAATGCTAAACTACCTTTTAGTACCCTTATATACATCGGTATTTCTTCCTGCAGAATATGGAATTGTAACAGAGCTTTACGCCTACGTTGCTTTCCTGAACATCGTGTACTTGTATGGTCTGGAGACGGCCTATTTTCGTTTTTCTTCAAAGGAACCTGAGGAAAATTTTTTTGACATTGCAGTTTCTAGCATCCTGTTAACCTCTGCGGTTCTGTCAGGAATCATTTGGTTTTTTTCCAATGAAATATCCATTGCTTTAGATTACCCTGATCAAGCTCATTTGGTACGATGGCTCGCTGCTATTCTTGCAATCGATGCAATTGTTGCCATCCCTTTTGCCAAGCTTCGACAGAATGGTGAGGCTGTGAAATTCGCAGCTTTTAAACTCACCAATATTGGAGTCAATATATTATTGAATTTATTTTTCATCATCTGGTGTCCGCTCTTACTTGAGGCTAATCCAGAGGGTTGGCTTAATCAGTGGTATAGTCCTGAACTGGGAGTTGGCTATGTCTTTTTGTCCAATTTGATTGCTAATGCACTCTATATTGTTCTTTTTATTCCCGATTGGTACAAACTTAAATTCAGCTTTCATTTTGCCAAATGGCGTAAAATGTTGACATATGCTTGGCCAATACTAATTATTGGATTTGCAGGTGTTACCAATGAAATGCTGAGTCGAGCGATATTGAAGTATAGACTTCCAGAAGGCTTTTATCCCGGATTTTCAAACTTGGAAATTCTTGGGATTTTTGGAGCTTGCTATAAGCTTTCAGTCTTTATGACATTGGCGATACAGGCATTCAGATATGCTTTCGAGCCCTTCTTCTTTTCGCAAAGCGGAGATCAGAAGTCACCAAAGGTTTTTGCGAATGTTATGACAGGGTTCGTTTTGTTTATTTGTATGGGTTGGCTCTCGCTATGCTTATTCATGCCTTATTATGCCCCGATATTCCTAAGGCAGCCCAATTACCTCCTGGCATTGGATGCAGTGCCATTATTGCTTGGGGGAGGTCTTTTTCTTGGAATCTTTTATAATCTATCACTTTGGTACAAGCTGACCGATAACACAATTTATGGTGCATATATCAGTGTTTTTGGTGCTTTGGTGACTTTCGTGCTCAACTGGACTCTCATTCCAAAGTTTGGATATATGGGCAGTGCAATTGCAACATTTACTACGTATTTCAGCATGACAGTTTTGTCATACTTTTTGGGGAGAAAGTATTATCCAGTCCCCTATGACCTGCTCAGAATAGCAGCATATATCGGATTCGCAACAGTTGGTATCGTATTTAATGAGCTCACGGAACAATCCTTGCTCAAGTCTGTGTTCATCTTTGTATTCTTTCTAGTTTTGCTGCTCATTACAGAAAGAAGGACGTTTCAACGATTGAAAGCTAAATAGCTTAATCCTTATGAATTTGATCATACCAATGGCTGGGAAAGGCAAGCGCCTTAGACCGCACACACTTACCACACCAAAACCTTTGATTCCAATAGCTGGCAAGCCCATCGTTCAAAGGCTGGTCGAAGATATTGCAGAAGTGACTCCTGAAAAAATTGAGAAAATTGGCTTTGTCATTGGTGATTTTGATGATGAGATAAAAGATCAATTGAATCGAATCGCTGAGGGAGCGGGTGCAGAAGCGTATTTCTTTACTCAGGAGGTAGCAGAGGGTACAGCACATGCGGTAGCTTGTGCCAATGAAATCTTGGAAGGCAAAGTCACGGTCGCATTTTCAGATACTTTATTTCGAGCAGATTTTCAGTTGAACCCTGAGGATGATGGAATTATTTGGACAAAGCAGATTGAAGACCCTAGTGCTTTTGGAGTGGTAAAGACCAATGATGATGGGATCATCACCGATTTTGTAGAGAAGCCCAAAGACTTTGTTTCCGATCAAGCGATCATTGGCATCTACTACTTTAGAAAAGGTGAGGATCTGAGAGAAGAGATAGATTATCTCATCAAAAATAACATTCGAGGAGGAGGAGAGTTTCAATTGACGATGGCGCTCGAGAATCTAAAAAGTAAAGGAACAAAATTCACAATCGGCACAGTGAGAGAGTGGTTGGATTGTGGAAATAAAGGGATCACGGTTGAATCAAATTCGAAATATCTTGGGTTTCTTCAGGGCAAGGATTTGATAGCTGATTCCGCTACGATAGTGAACAGTGAGAT
>JABSPG010000006.1 GCA_013214445.1 Ekhidna sp.
CCATTATTTCGCCCTGTCGCTGTTGGTCGTGAATCCATTTAGGTTTCAATCCTAAAGGTGGTTTCTCAATCCTACTGTGGCTAACAATGGTTAAATTTAATTGCTTCTCCCAGTCTTGTTTGAAGCGTAGTGGAATAGCCGTGTCTTTCAATTGCTCCCAGTTGTTCATCCAATCAATTACCGCATCTATTTGGTCTTGTGTCAATGTTTTCATTATCTGTTAAGTTTTGTGTTTAATTAATCGCAACTCAAATTTAGCCTAGTCCGTTATGCTCAATTAATATTCTTGGCTCTTTCTACTGTATAAAAACCAAATACATCACCTCGCATTATTCTATTTCTTTTCCCCTCAAAATCTCTTTCACTTTGGGCTAAAATTATAAAACCATCAAAATGCCTTATTATAGGTGCTCCTATCCTTTCCGTAAGTTTTGCAATAGCAATATCTACGTCTTTTTCTGTGTAAGCCATAATTATCTAAATTTAAAAGAGCATAACAACGTGTCATACCCCATATTCCGCTTTGCTCCATACAGAGCATACACAAGCGTTGTGGTGCAGGGGGAATCGAACCCCCATCACTGTGTGCTCATTACAGTGACCCGTCGCACTTTGCCCTTTGGTACACCCCCGTTCTTTGCCTTATTACTAGCCCTCACTTGCGCTCAGGTACACAGGGTAAGGGTTGCCGCTGGTGACGCTAACCTTGTAGATGCAGTACGCCCCACTCTTCATCTGGTACACCTTATAACCGTCGTACTCGTGGCTTGTCTCCACGCCGATCCACACCGCGTACTCGTTCCCCGTCTTTGGTGAGGTGCACTTGATGTACTTGCTACCCCCTTCGGTCTCAAACACCTTATGAACCTCCCCACCGATACTAATTGCCTCCCCTGAGTCAATCCCAGCGGACACGTCAAAGCCTCCACCCTTAGACACCTTAGGTGTGAACTCCATTTGAGAAAAAGCAGCCACACTCACTAGCGTAGCTGCCACCATAACTAATAACTTCTTCATTTTACTTTGTTTGATTGGTTCGTGTTTCTTTTTAGTTCATTGACACAAGGTCAACCCCTTTTGTGTCCAGCTTCTCGTTCATCACGTTCAACGTTTCAACGGCAACCATCAACGTCGGGCGCACCAGCTCTGCGTTCTTGATGCTCAGTCGAGCCTTAATGCCTGCCTGCGTCTTAAGGTCAGTACTATTCAATACCTCAAAACCGTCAACCATGACCTTCATTTCGAAGTCCTTTGATAGGCTCCAAACCGTTCCCTTCGTTCCACGTAAACGGAGTACGTTGGCTAGCTTCTCGAACTTGTTCGCCGCAATGTGTGCGCACGTTAACAAATCCTTCTCCTTCTTAATGTTGAAGCTATTCGTTGATAGCTTGCTTTCAATAGTTTCGCCCTTTACAGTACGGCGTTGGATAAATTCAATTCGTAGCTTCATAACTGTTTTACTTTTGATTGTTTAACTTTTATTTTGGAAGGCGTGGTGGAATCGAACCACCAAACGGAGTAGATTTTTCATCCATACTTTATACGGGGCGTATCCCGTCCGTTAACCGTTCGCCTTTATCTGAAAATTAAATGCTTTCGCATTTTAATGATTATCAATTAACAACCTCCTACAGTTGCTAATTTCCTTTCTTTGCATAGTATTATCACTTCTTAGTGATGCGCTGTTATTTAAACTCCATACACAACTTAATTCGCTAGCTATCTTCAAACCTATTACCGATTTTGCATTCCCGCGAATTGTGTACTTTCCAGACGACCTACGCAACACCGTTTGCTAAACTAATGTTACTGCACCCTACACGCTCGAACTTTACCGTGTGCCCTATGCTGGCTACAACCAAGACCCCGACTACTTCTAGCTTCATCTAAGGTATCACCTACAGCCTGCTTACTAGGCTTTGTCCAACTGTGGTGACTGGCATTCCATCATGTATCTTTCACTAATCTAAACGGGGTGTAGTCTACTTTTGTGTTTTTCTGACAAGGGAGCGAACCCCTTAATACGCTTACTTGAACGCTTCACCGTTCCTTCGTCTTACTTCACTCAAACTTTCAACTTGCCACCTCACCCCTCGCGGGGTGCAGGTCTGAAGGACGTTTCCTTCATTCGACAAGTCAAAGGTACAACCATTGTTGAGAAAAACAATACTAAAAATGCTTTTTAACATTCGTTAACATTTCACCACATAAACAATAAAGGAACGCGCACGCACACGCACGCACGAATAAAGAATCCATCAAAAAAAACCAAACCAATTAACATATTTTAACATCCCCAATTGATTCAAGGTTAGATAACCCTAAAAAAAGTATCGGAGCTAATGTAAATTGAAACTTTGGGAGGTAGAAATATCGGGACGGCATAAGCCAAAAAAGATTTTTAGACTCCCCTAAAAATAAACCTTTGGAGGCCTAAATATATGGGGGTGGATTACCCTGCTAAACCTATGGGGTTAATAGGGGGGTGGATTGTTCCCCTCCTCAAACCCCTATGAATAAAGGGATGCAGGCATACAATATGCGTGCATACTGTTTTCGGTGGTAGGATGACGGTGGTATGATAGCATACAATATGCGTGCATACTATTATTAAGGAGGATGCCTTAAAAGTTATTCGTCGGCGTGCATACTAAATTAGGGTAGGGGGTTAAGAATCCGTTTTCGGGATACGCGGGAGACCTGTAGAATCAATATATAATCCCCCCACGCAACACCTAAGTTAAATTATGGGGACCTCCCCTACGGCGTAGGATCAGTTAACAATCATCCTACCTCCCAAAGTGTCTGGGGGTAACCATTTCAGTGGCAGCGGTGTTCTCCGAACAATAAGGTATGCTTGCATACGGCCAGCCATGAGTTGTGATTGTCTTGGAGGCAATTGGTTGTTTGGAGTTAGTTACTTTAGTTATTATTGGAGCACTCAACCATTGTTCAGTGTTCAGTCACAATGAACATAATCCTTTATTGAACAGGAACCAATTAACAATCCTTTCAACATTAAAACAATCCCATGGGTAGGTTTCAACAAAAAAATCAATAGGGTACTTGACTTTGTCAAAAAAAAAGTGTATCTTCGCAGAGTAATCACGATGTGACGCTAGAGAATGCAATGGATTATATGATGTTGTGTTTGTGTTGTTGTTGGTTGGTTATGACCATGGAGTCACTATACTATCCGATCTGGTTGAGAGGGTGATGAATAATTAATGCACTGGTGATGTTTGTTTGTTGGTTATGTGAGTTGTTTGAATGTTAATGTTACTGATGTGTTGGTTTGATTGTGTATGGAGGAGTGAGGGTGACAGAGTGTTACGGGGGCAAGTCTACCCTTGTGAGAAGTGTTAACATTCCTTAACACATAAACCATTGACATTTAATAGATTCCGTTGTACCTTTACCTTATGACGATAGACCAAATACTACCAATGGTGCTAGTGGTGATACCTTTGTGTGTTACTGTTTTTTGTTTCATGTACCAGATGGTGAGGATCCTTTTCCAAGATCTCAGGGATTTATAATTAAAACAATAGACTAATGGAATACAATGAACAACAAAGGCCTACCATAACGGAGAGGCTTAAGCCAGTGAGTGAGTACTGGGCACCACAAGGTGTTGAGTCCTACCACAGGGATGGTGAGACCAAGGTCTTGGTGAACATGAGGCACGGTGTGCTACTGAAGCAGAAGGATGCCCCTAGCTTCCGCAAGGGTGACATGTACATGAACCATGATGGGGTGAGGTACCTGGTTAAGAGTACCCTCAATGGGACCATCTACCTTGAGGGGGTGGTTGGTTATGACCTAGGGGATAGGTTACAGAACACCCCATACCTTATCCTAACCCAATATGGTTGTGCTCATGAGGAGGACTGGGCTTATGAATAGTAAAGACAAAGCATTCATCTCGTTGATCTTGGCCATCATGTTCTCTATCGCTTCGGCATCATGCCACGAACAAGGTAGAAACTCCTACGAGGCACTACTAGGGCTCTGGTCTATCCTCTTCCTGATCAGGGCAATAATAATCCAACTAAGAACCTATGGGGTATAAGAAGAAACCAGACTTGTTTGAGGGTTGTGCTATCATAGTTACTGTACTCCTCATAATCCTCATCCTTAACATTGACTACGCCGTATGGAGGCTACAGCACCCTGAGGCACCAGCATGGACATACATACTTAAGTAAAGACAATGGAAGAACTAACAAGGTTAATACAGGAACAACAGGACACGATCCTTCAGCTAGAGGCTGAACTAAGGAACGTTAATGGAGCCCACGATATATCAGTGGATAGGTTCATGCAGAAGTCAAGGCAACTGGAGGCACTCAAGGATGACTATGAGGTTGACATGATAGGGTTAGCACAGTACATACTTGATGACATGTTCATACAGGAGTCACAGGATGACGACACGGTGTACTTTGTTGTGGCTGGCACCAACCAAAGGCTGACCGCAAGTGACGTGGTTAAACACTACCTTAATGAGGGGTAACCATGGGTTGGATTAACTATGATGAATCCCCACCAACCAAACCTGGGAAGTACTTAGTGTTACACACATCAGGGAGGGTGGAGATACGAGGGTTCTCCACTGGTGAGTGGGGTTCTTACTGGAAGGGGTCATCCAAGACCTCGCACTCAATTATCTACTGGATAGAAATACCAAAGCTACCGAAATGGAACGAATAGAAGGAATAGATTGGGAGGTGGAGCAGTGTGGGTTCAACGACCCAGACCAAACCAATTACGAGAAAGTATCATGGTGGGATTCACGGGGTAGGAAGCCAGGCGGTGGTTACGACAACTATATTGCCTCAATGATGGGTAGTGTTAAACGATACCAACGAATGAACGGCAACCCTTTTACCTTAGTGACCAACCAAAATGGTACCTTCTGGATAAGTTACTTCAGTGACGGCTCAGCGCAAGTGTATGCCATAGAGAGCATTGATGATATATTATGAATGAATTAAATAACTAACTTCGCAACATGGGAGTATTAACACACATTACGATATCCATAACCCTTACGGTATGGTTATCCTCACTACTAGTCTTAATCATTGACCTTAGGACATCACCCAAGGTGGTTGACCACGCATACACCAAGGACCTGGCTAAGGTAATGGCAGGGTCGATTATCCCGTTCGTTAACGTGTTCTACCTGATTAGTTTTTTTCAGTACGCAGTGCTGGTTTACAATAACATCAAGGACAATGGTGAGGATCAATAATAAAGTAATTGAATCCCTAAGGGACTTCAACGCTGAGCTGTTCGCATTGGACTCAGGCATCGTTTCCTTCACCCTTGGTGAGGAAGGGTTCATGGTAGAGACAAAGGGTGGATCATATGAGTTCATTAACCTTGACGACACAATAGACTTCGTGGAGGACGTGATAAACGGGGATGAGACAGAAGAATACTAGGGGGACCAAGACTTACTTAGGTCGATTGCTGATCGCTATTGACCAGCTGGGTAACGCACTTTCGGGTGGGAACGAGGACGTTACGATATCGGCTAGGCTTGGATACCTTGACCTGACGAGGAACATATGGCTCGTTAAGTTGCTGGTGATAGTTGTTGACACAACCTTCTTACCTGTGGACGGGCCCGACCACTGCGAGCAGGCCATGATTAATGAGTTGAGTAGGGATATACGCAGGGGGTCTGACCTTGGTCTATTTGTAATGGGTCTGCTGGTGATACCAGCATGTGTGGTACTGTTGTTACCCGTTGCCATCTACTCACTGTTTGTCAAGTAGATTGGTTAAATTTGCACTATGAAGACATCCTACAAGAAGAACAAAAAAAAGAAAGCCTTGAGTAAAACAAGTCGCAAAGACCAACTTAAGTCAAGGGTGAAGTTAAAGAAGTTGAAATAACATGGCAGATCTTAACGTAACCATTACCGAGGAGGTCTCGGTGAACGAGAAGGACTACGGCAACACCAATAACGTAACCATCACAGGCGTGAGCGAGGTGAACCAGAGGGTAGTTAGTGTAGGGGTATCTGAACAAACACTGGTGTTGTTCGCGGCATCCGCTGCCGCAGGAACAGTCCCAGATGGTGACGCTAAGTACGTAAGGATGACTAACATGGATAGCACCAACTTCATCACTATAAGGGTGCTCGGGACGAGCGAGGAGTACTTCATGCGTTTGGACGCAGGGAAGAGCGTTATGTGGGGGAACGACCAGATGGATGCTAACGCGACAGGCTTGCAATCAGTGTCGCTATCAAACATGGAATCGATAAAGGGGGCTGCGGATACAGCCACCTGTAAACTGGAATTATTCATAGCATACTAAGAAAGAATGAAGGAAGCAAAGAAATGGCAAGAGGAAGAGATTGCCTTACTCATTTACGCGAACATCGAAGGGCTCCCGTACGTGGAGGAAAAACTAGACCCTTACCTCAAGGTTGTTAACGCCATGTACACATGGGTCAACACACTGGGTCCAGGCAACTACAATGAGGGTGATGATATGGATTTCATTGAGGAGCTAGCCAAGGACGGTGACTTGCTAATTGCTGGCAACCTGAAGGCTAACCTAAAGCTTGTAGTAAGTAAGGCAGTCTTTCACGCGGAGAACTCATACGAGCCGAAGGTATAATGGGGTTCATTGAATGGTACACAACAGCTCACTCAGCGAGGGATACTCGTGCGGGTGGGCTGTTCTTCTTGGTCGGCGCATTGGTCGCTTCAGTTACTGAGCCAACATGGGCTGAGCCCTCAACTGTTCCAGCCTATTGGGGGTTGTCCCTCTTCGCTGGCTCACTTCTTTTTGGTTACTTCGATTACAAGGTGAAGCTTAGGAAGGGTGTCGTGAACAACGAGGAGCGACTAAGGAAAAAGATGGGGATATGAAGCCAAGTAAGAAGAACCCCAGTAACGGCGACAAGGAGAAAGAGATGAAGCCCTCTGATCAAAGGAAGGCTGTCCTTAACACCATTAAAGCGATAGACCGAGAGATACGCTCAATAAAGAACGCCAACCAAGGCAAAAGGGATTACAGTGAGGACAAGCCGTACCTAGACCTTCTTAAAAGGAGGGAGATGTACGCGAAGGAACTCGAGAGATTGAAAGGACTGAAGGACTAGAAGTGTATGTTCTGAACTGAGTTGATGATCTCCTCAGCCTTGCGCCTACCCTTGAGTGTTAGCTTATACCTCGCCTTGGCCTTAGGGTGGTTCCTGAAGAGACCAGCCTTATCACCCTTACCTTTCTTATAGGCGTAACCAATCCTCATGATGTGTCCTTGCTTGTTCATCGCCTTGAAGTACCTCTTGGTTGTGTCCTGACTCCAACCATGTGTCTTGGTTAGGTAGTCCCTGGTGAAGAACTCAAACTGGCTGGCCCATATCAGAACGAACAGGTAGTTACCACCGAACTGGCTGTCCTTCTTCTTCTCCTCATAGAGCACCTTTAGTAGCGAGTATGGTGCCCCATCAATTAGTTTTTTCTTATCTTGCAGTAAGAAACCACGTATGAACTTCTCACCGTAGTTCTCTGATTGGTCTTTAAATCTCAAATCTAATCTATTAGTATGTTCTCGGATAAAGATAAGGAATTTATGGATAAGCTTTCTGAGATTATTGACATGTTTGAGTACCTACTGGATGACTACGACATGCGCGATAACATAGTAGGGGGGGTCATAGCAAAGGTCTACCCATCAATTGAGGAAGAGGACTTCGACCCAGATAGGATGATCGACGTACAGACCTTCTTCAGTTTTGCTTTCCGTAACGAACTAGAGATCCACCAGCTGAGCGACGAGATAGAGGAGCTGTTTATTAGGGAGAGGGAGAGGATGCTAGGGCATGGTGACCTGTTCGACGAGTTTGGTTTCGGTAAAAACTAGAATACAATGGAAGGATTAATAAGGAAGATAACCATCGGGGATAACCCGAAGGACGCTATGGCGTATGTGGTTGGCAACAACGTGGGGGCCGACTACCTGATTGACTCCATCCTCTTCGAGGAGGAGCTACTTAGATCACACAATATATCAAGGTACAACATCTACGTTAAGGAGAAACGAAACGGTGGTTATAAGCTATGGAAGACCGTTGAGGGTGTCCCTACGGTGATAGAGTACGACCTAGATTTCTAACACATGCAACCACTAAGACACTTCATTGTTAGGTTAGACAAGGCCATCAATGACACCATCACGACCGAGGATGGTACGGAGCTGTTCATCGATAACCGATGGAACGAGTTCGAGCACAGGGTAATGGAGGGCGAGGTGATACAGGTGCCAGCCAAGTACGACACAGGGGTTCAGGTTGGCGACACCCTTTACTTCCACCACTTAGTTGTCATGAATATGGCCGTTGGGGACGGGCAAAGGATAGAAGGGACGGAGGACCAGTTCCTGGTGAAGTACGACCCAATCGTTGTTGTGGGGAACCAATCAATTGCTTACATGGATACCTTTGGCGACGTGCACCCCCTGAAGGGCTGGACGCTCGTAGAACCAATGGAGGGGAGTGATGACGCTATGCCTAAGACATTCCTGCACGTGCCAGACACGTACAAGGCAAGGGTGAAGGACCAGCCAGTGAGGGGACGCATAGCCTTCATTAATGATGAGGCCAAGGCAATGGGGCTTGACAAGGGTGACGTCGTTCGGTTCAGGAAAGGTATTGATTACTCGATAAAGGTTGAGGGGAAGACCTACTGGAGGATCCCACTTAACGAGCTGATCGCAACACAGGTGGAGCATGCCGACTAAGAAGAAAACATTGTTCACCACTGTTGACGCATGTAGGAGACTACAGGTGTCTCTACAGAGTGCCATAAACAACATGATAGAGGAGCTATCTACTCCCCCAGACTCAGATGCATCTGGCTCATCAAGGAAGGCGGAGCTCCAGTCGATAACAATAACGGCAACCGACGCCGTGAAGCTAATAAAACAATACGACGACCTGTCAAAGATGATCAAGAGCTTAGAGGAGGATGGCGAGCTGCCTGACGACACGAGCTCCTTTAGTGATGGGTTCGCCGAAGAATTTTCAAATAAATGAGTGGATTAGACGTAGTAACTACTTACGACGAGGCATACAAGCAAGGCTTCGAGGATGGTCAGTTCAGCGGTAGGGCTGACATGATCTCAGAGATAAAGAACGAGTGCAGCAAGATGCTAGAGAATAAAGACAACGGGGAGTCATTCGTGCTTGATCTTTATAACTTCTTGACCAACCTAAGGTAACACGGGTGGAATACCTGATCGACCATAAGGACTACGATGAGAAGGTCGTTGTACTCCACCCTGATCTAGGGAGGGGGGATATAGAGGTCATTGGTGACGTACCAATCATGATCCCTAAGAAGCCGCCTCGATCAAAGATACTGTTCCACAATAAGAAGAAGAGGGAGCAACGATGGTCCAGGCTTGAGTTCCCTGAGGCGGTACTTAAGCTAGGTAGTCAGGACGCCTGGGATGAACAACCCAAGGCCTTTAAGGATCGTTATGTACAGTACATAAGGGAGGAGTTCAGACGAAGGAAGGAGGGTGTTTGGTTCTACAATAACGGGGTGCCAACCTATATAACTGGTGGACACTACATGCTACTCCAGTGGGGTAAGGTGGATGGGCCAACACCACAGTACCTTAGGTACCAGAGGGAGCTGCAGATACACTGGCTTGCCTGCGTGAGGGACGAGAGGTGCTATGGGCAGAACTATGCTAAGTGCAGGAGGTCAGGGTTCACGGTGCTCTCATCCTCGGACATGCTAGATGACGCAACCTCTGTTAGGGATATGCTCTGCGGTATACAATCAAAGACAGGTAACGACGCACAGAAGAACGTGTTCATGAAGAAGGTCATCCCTATATTCAGGGGGTGGCCATGGTTCTTCAAACCTATACAGGATGGTACCACCAACCCAAGGGTCGAGCTAGCATTCAGGGAGCCAGCGACTAAGATCACCAAGAACAACAAGGTGTCAACGGTGGACAGCGGTCTTAACACGGTGATCGACTGGAGGAACACAACCAATAACGCGTACGATGGTGACTTCCTTTACAGGTTCTTCATTGATGAGGCTGGTAAGTGGATAAAGCCGAACGATATTAATGAGGCATGGCTGATCCAAAGGACCTGCCTCGAGAGGGGTGTCGAGATCGTTGGTAAGGCACGCATGGGATCAACGGTCAACCCTATGGACCAGGGTGGGAAGGAGTACAAGAAGATATGGTACAACTCTGACCCAAAGAAAAGGAACGCCAACGGAAGGACGGTTAGTGGACTGTACAAGCTATTCATGCCTGCCTACGAATCACTCCAAGGTTTCTTTGATGTGTATGGGAACCCTATTGTTGAGGACCCAGAGAAGCCCGTGCTATGTATAGATGGGAAGACAAGGACTATTGGCGCCAAGACACACCTCATGAACGAGAGGAAGTCACTCGAGCACGACCCAGCGGAGCTGAACGAGAAGATACGCCAGTTTCCATTCGAGGAGGACGAGGCCTTCAGGGACTCAATCGAGGGCAGCATGTTCAACGTGGGTAAGATCTATGAGCAGATAAACTATAACCGAGAGCTATTCCCTAGCCCTGTGATCCAAGGTAACTTCATATGGAAGGAGAAGGACAAGGAGGTTATCTGGTCCCCAGACCCTAACGGTAGGTTCAGGATCTGCTGGCTACCACCAGCCCACATGACTAACCAATTATCTAGGAACAGGCAAGGGAAGAGGGTGGCGCCTAACGGGCACATTGGTGTTGGTGGCGTCGATAGCTACGACATCGATGCTACCGTAGACAACAGGGGGTCTAAAGGGACGTTGCACCTCTACAAGAAGTTCTCCATGGATGGGGTCTCAAACATGTTCATCCTTGAGTACGCCGCCAGGCCACCATTAGCCAAGATATTCTATGAGGACGTTCTTATGGCTGCCTTCTACTATGGGTTCCCGCTACTGATTGAGAACAATAAGTATGGTATCGCCAGGCACTTCGAGGAGAGGGGATACGATGGCTACCTCATGGAGAGGCCTAAGTTCTTGGAAGCGAAGCACGCCAGGAAGACAACACGCACCAAAGGAATACCGTCCAACTCTCAGGACGTGATCACCGCCCACGCCCATGCTATCGAGGCATACATACACCACCACGTTGGTAGGGACGTAGAGACCGATGAGGTGGGGAGCATGTACTTCGACAGGACGTTAGAGGACTGGATTGGGTTCAAGATAGACAAGCGAACGAAGTTTGACCTTAGTATATCCTCTGGCCTCGCGTTACTTGCAGCACAGGACCAAACCAAGGTTCGGGACGACTCAAAACTGAAGGGAGCTAAGTTCCTAAGGAGGCACAAGCCTATACGTCGGATATAGTATGTGTACCTACAATTCGTATATTTGCAACTAGTGCGATACAGTACATATGAGTAATCCAAAGAAAAAGAAGTTATCCTATGCGTCGAACTTCCCAGACCCGCTAGCGACACCAGACGTAAAATCTGATAAGGGTTACGGGCTTTTGTTCGCTAAGGCAATTGAGAACCAGTGGGGAAGGGTTGATGACGAGAACTCCTTGTACCGAAGGAGGCTAAGGAAGTTTGATAACTGTAGGGACTACGCGAACGGAACACAGGACACTACGATCTACAGGAACCTGTTGACCTCCCTGAACCCTAACGACGGGGATGGATCACTCCTAAACCTTGACTACACCCCAGTTCCGATCCTACCTAAGTTCGTTCGTATCGCAGCCAAGAGGATTATTGACCGCAACCCTTACCCCAACCTTGAGGCGGTGGACCCATTATCTAAGTCAGCGAAGGACAAGGAGAAGCGGAGACTATTGAACCAGACTGCGCTCAAGAAAGAGCTGCTTGCACTGAAGGATATGACAGGGGGCATGGAGCTAGGGTTGAGCCCTGAGAACCTGCCAGACTCTGAGGAGGAGGCTGAGATACTCTTCGAGGCCAATGCCAAGACAGGTGCAGAGATTGCTGGGCAGATAGGGACGAACCTTACCTTAGAGTGGAACGACTTCAACGATAGCATTTTCCCAAGGCTTGTTGACTCAGTCCTTTCTGACGGGATGCTGGTCGGTAAGAGATTCAACGACCCTACTTACGGGATCAGGATAAAGCACATTGACCCAGCCAGCTTCATACATTCCTTCACGGAGGATAAGTACATGAAGGACCTGAGGTATGCTGGCCATATAGAGCAGGTATCCATCGCCGAGTTAAAGAGGTTGGCCAAGGACCAGTTCACGGAGGAACAGTACAGGAAGATCGCCACACGAATGGCATCTAGGTACAACTACGACCAAGATAAGATTAACCAAGTAAGCCAGGACCTAAGGACTGGCATGAAATCACACGGGTACGACGAGTTCATGGTGGACGTCCTCCACTTTGAGTTCCTAACGGTTGACCCTTGTTTCTATGAGGAGAAGTCAAACAAGCACGGGAACAAGAGGTTCCATTACGAAGGTAGCTCATACAAGGAGAAACCAAATAGCATCTACGAGCGTAAGCCTGTACGATTGGATCTGGAGACGCTGTACGGGGGTTGCTACATACTTGGTACAGACCATATCTTTGATTATGGGCCAGTAAGCAACATACCGAAGAACATCCATAACGTGTCTAAGGCGAGGCTTTCTTACACGGCTAAGGCGGTGAACATGAGGAAGATGATGCCTAAGTCAATGACGGATGGGTGCATCGGTTTCGCGGACATGCTACAGATGACCCACCTCAAGATACAACAGTCTGTCGCTAAGGCCAAGCCAGATGGGCTCATGATCGATGTGAACGCACTCACGGATGTTACCCTTGGTGATGGCGGTGAGTTACAGCCACTTGACCTACACGACATCTATGAGAAGACAGGGGTTATCTACTACAACAGCAAGGACGCTGAGGGTGAGCACAATGGGCCACCAGTGAGGGCGATCGATAATCACATAAGGAACATAAATGAACTGATCGCACTGTACAACCAGTACCTAAGGATGATCAGGGACACGACAGGGCTCAATGAGGTGATGGATGGATCCAGCCCACAGGGTGAGCAGCTGGTTGGTGTCCGTGAGCAAGCGATGCAGGCTGGCAACAATGCCCTTTACGATGCCGTGGACGCAGCTATGACCTTCTACAAGGATATGTGTGAGGACGTGGTTAAGTGCATACAGATACTACCTCAGGACAGCGTTGTGTTCCAGATGTACGAGAACGCAATAGGTAAGACAAACATGGATACCCTGTCTTCATTCAGGGACCTACCTATGTATAACTTTGGTGTGCGTGTCGTGAAGGAAATGGAGACGGTTGACAAGCAGTACCTTGAGCAGAACATACAAGTATCTATAGCAAACAGGGAGCTCGATATAGAGGACGCGATAGCTATTAGGAAACTCAAGGACGTTAACCAAGCAGAGAGACTCCTTATTGTAAGGAGGAAGCAAAGGATCAAGAGGCAACAGGAGATTGCCGCTGAGAACTCGAGGGTACAGGCAGAGGTTGCGGCACAAGCAACGGAGGCTAAGGTGCAAGGGGACCTTCAATTGATTAAAGCCAAGACGTTATCTGAGATAGAACTGGAAAAGTTCAAGGCGCAGGTAGAGATTGAAAAGGCTAAGGTTAAGCACGAGATGAACCTTGAGATCGAGAAGATACGGATGATGAGCTTCATGGGTTCTAAGCATGAGGACCAGGAGTTCAAGAAGAACCTTGAGGTCGCTAAGGACGAGGCAAAGGACGCGAGGCAAGAGCGTGAGGCTGAGTTGCAGGTCGAGGTGAATAAGGCAAAGAACAAAGAGGAAAATACGATCGACACGGGCAATTCCTCTTCAGACCCTATAATGAAGTACTTAAACAAGAAACAACAATCAAAGGATGGCGGGGAGTAATAAGGTATCAACCGACATAGCATCAAAGGTTGACGTAACATGTAGGAAAGGGGACACCTTTGAGATCACCCTGACCTTCACTGATTCCTCTGGGACGGCCATACCCCTTGTAACCAATGGGTACCAGTTCCTAGCTCAGGTACGAAGAAGGAGATCTCAGTCAGGAATCAATGGCCTTGTATTGGGTACATCGAACCTTGGTGTTCAGCCAGACAACCTATTTGAGGAGTTCAGTATTGATGACAATGGTTCCGCAGTATGGTCTGCCACGGCCGCTACAATGAGGGCTGTCCCTGCTGGGAGGTTTGTTTATGATATTCAACACATCGTCGATGGTGTGCACACCACGGTACTTCGTGGTACCTTCACCGTGAATGACGATATAGCGGAGGCAACAGTGTAATGGCAGTAACAATAACAGTAGAGAACGGAGGGACAATATCTATACCTCAACAATCACCAGCAACAATAGCTATCGCTGCTTCTGGCTCTGTAGGACCTACAGGCCCTACTGGACCTGCTGGAGAGGCTGGGCCTCAAGGACCTGCTGGGCCTCAAGGACCTGCTGGTAATGATGGGTCTGATGGTGAGGGCGTACCTATCTCAGGCTCTCAGTACCAAGTGCTATCAAAGAACTCTGGTGATGACAATGATACTGACTGGACTTATCCAGAGGCATTAATGATGCTGGTTAGGAACGGTACTGGGTCAACCATATCAGCAATGTCTGTTGTATACACAAACGGATTTTCCTCTGGGTTTCCTTCTGTGGCGCTAGCTGATAATGGGTCAGCGAGTAAGATGCCAGCCTCGTACATAGTGATGGAGGATATACCTAATGGATCATCTGGGTTAGCCTGTATGTATGGTAAGATCGTAAACGTAAACACCTCCTCTTTTTCGAATGGTGATACCCTTTACGTGGGTACATCTGGGGCTGTTACATCCACTGAACCAACTGGGTCCGAAATAAAGCAGTCAGTAGGTAGGGTTTTAAACTCTAACGCCTCTGGCACCATACTTGTTAACTGCCTTAATCAATTCAATAATAGTGGGGCTGGTTTGTCTAATATCGTCGAGGATGCTACACCTCAGCTAGGTGGTGAATTAGACCTAAATAGCAACGACATATCTGGTACTGGGAATATATCAATAAACACAACAAGTGTTGACACGCCTTCAATACTAATAACCAGTACTGAGGACAGTAGCACTGCCTCACCTATATTTGAAATGAAGAGGAACAGTGGGTCACCAGATGATGGTGATTACTTGGGCCAGATAAAATTCAAAGGGGAGAACGATGCTGATCAGTCCGTACTTTACGCTAAGATAACAGCAAAGACTTCTGATGTCACTGATGAATCAGAGGATGGGCTTATGGAGTTTTCACTCAAGAGGGATGGGTCAAACGTTATATGTTATAGGTTCACACATGACTCTCTAAAGATTGTGAACGACTGCGGTATAGAGGTTGATGCAAACATAACCCTTTCTTCTTCTACCTCTATAATAACATCCAAGTCAAACAATGATGTTAAGGTATCACCCCATGGTACTGGTGACATTGTTTTAGAGAACTTCAAGTTTGATGCGAGTCAAACCGTAGGGTCTGATGATGATGGCCATGCCTTCATATATGACCACTCGACTGGTAAGATACGATTAACTAGCACAGGGCAGTTTAAGGTTAATGAGCAGTCGGGAACATCGTACACCACTGTTATTACGGACATGGGGAAGGTGATTGATACAACTGGTAGTTCGGCTATATCTATAACCATACCCCCTAATTCATCTGTTGCCTACCCAGTAGGAACCGTCATCTCATTCTCTCAGTTAGGTTCTGGACAAATAACTATAGTGGCGGGTACTGGTGTAACAGTAAATGGGGCGAACGGCCTTAAGAGTGCCAGCCAGTACTCTATGTTTAGTTGTAGGAAAACTGGTACTGATTCATGGGTTGTTTATGGTGATACTACTTCTTAATGATATCTGCACACCACACCACAACATCAAGGCCTAAGATAGCGCAGGGCTTCAACCTTAAGGATTATGCGGCTGACTCACCTGTTCACGCTTACTCCATGAGGCGTATAAATAGTGATTACAGTGGCCACATAATTAAGCTAAGGAGGTCTAGTGATAACGATGAAAGAGATTTTGGGTCGGGCATATCGCTTGGCTCTTATGTTAGCTACAGCGATATAGATTCTTGGCTTGGTGGGGCAACAGCGTATATTGTTAAGTGGTACGACCAGTCAGGAAATGGGAGAGATTTAAGTAGGTCTACTGCGTCCCTACAGCCTACGCTATCCACCTCTGCTTTTGGCAGGGCTCCTTACTTTAATGTTGGGCCTCACCTATCATCAGACGTTGTCTCGGGTGGTTTATTATCGTCTGGGCCAGCAATGTCATTACACATAGCACTTGAGTCTAACTATAATTCATTCTCTTCTTTCTGGAGTTTTGCTACGAATCCTGCGGTTTCTGGTAATATCACATACGCTAGGGGTAACAGGTATGGGACAAATGTTAGGTTCGCTTGGCGGTCTGACACTGGATGTTCTGGTACTGGTTCAGCCCTTAATGGAAAGGAGTACTATTACGCACACCACGATGGGTCTAATATAATTGTCGACCAGAACGAAACACAAATAGACACAGCACCCAACACAAGCACGTTCAACTCAGGCGCTGGGGTCCTTCACTTGGGTGCTGATAATGGGTCGCACAAGTGGCAAGGTTTTATCTACGAATTCATTATATTTGATAGCTCCCAGTCTAGCGCCAATTCAGATGCTATCAGGGGAGAGCTAAACACTGAATACTCACTTTACTGATGGTTAAGATTATACAGCTATACAGGGAGGTTGATGCCATTAATATACAATGGCTTGCAAACCGTATATCCACTATAGAGCAGAGATACCAGGAGGATGGCCAAATCAGTAACAACATAGCGGATTACTTTAAGCACCCTTCGAAGGATATATGGTTCTTTTATTTTGATGAGGTTTCACCCCATATGGGTGACATAGGGTCTGTAGTTATGGGGTTTCTCCTAGGTTCTTATGCCCCTACTGGGAACCCTATTGTCAACACAGAGGTACTACAAGTCATAGACATCACCGACGAAGAGGCATTAGAGTATAACCCGCCAGAACCAGAGGAAATAAAATGATTAGTTTAGAGCTACTTAGGTTTTCATCAGGCACCGACTCAACGAGTGGTGCTTTGTTCTTAGTTAACGGGAGTGAAAGACAATTTATGTGCTACACCCTAGAGGATGAGCACAGGGATAAAAAGGTGATGCATGAGACAAGGATCCCTTCAGGGGTGTACAGTATAACCCTCAGAACCGTTGGTGGCTTTCATAACAGATATAAGTCAAGATACCCATTCCATAAAGGAATGCTTTGGTTAAGAGATGTCCCTAACTTCGAGTACATATTGATTCATTCTGGCAACAATGATGATCATACTTCTGGGTGTATAATAGTGGGTGATAACCAGAAAAACAATCAGGTTTTTCCTGACGGCTTTATTGGTTCGTCAAGGGTAGCTTATGCTCGAGTATACCAAGAAATAATTGAGGCCATGGGTGACTCAAATCAAATCTCTATAAATATCATTGACTATGCGTAGGTTCAACGTTTCTGGGTTAAAGACCCCTGTTATTATTATTTCTGTATGGTTGGTCATACTGTTATTGCTGATCTCCTCCTTACCTTCTTGTGGGAAGTTTAATGATGGGTATAACGACGACTCAAGCGTCATAAACCTAAGGTCGGGTTTGGCTATTAATAACATGTGTGACTGCGTTGACTCACTTAAAACACCCTACTGGGTAGAGACAAGGGTTGATGACTCACTGATCTCCAGTCAGGTGTACCTTCCAACAACACTTGATTACCTTAATTTCATACAGTCTTACGCTGACTCTTCTGCACAATGGTATGACTTCGATGGTAATGGGGTCGTTGGTTCGAATGACTTGACGATCGCTCTTTCTGGTTATGGTTACCACATGCCTAACCAGATAAACCTTTGTGACGTGTCGATATTATTCCAGAACTCTCATGGTTGGCAAGCCTCTTACCCAGGTGCTTACTTCACTATAGTGGGTCTTAGTTCTGAGGATGAGTCGGGACAGTCTGGGTCTGCGTGCCCTTTGAATACGTTCAGTATTGACCTTATATATGACCTTGGTGGAGGCAGTGACAGCACCATCACATACTGGTATCACTAATGAAGACAAACAGGATCAAGAACCTACTAAAGAAGAACGGCCTCAAGGGCGTCAACAAACCAAAGAAGACGCCAAGCCACCCTACTAAGTCTCACGTCGTTCTAGCGAAGGAAGGGAGTAATGTTAAGCTTATAAGGTTTGGCGAGCAAGGAGCGAAGACGGCTGGGTCACCCAAGAGTGGCGAGTCGGATAGGATGAAGAAGAAGCGTGCTAGTTTCAAGGCTAGGCACCGAAAAAACATAAAGAAAGGGAAAATGAGTGCGGCCTACTGGGCTGATAAAACCAAGTGGTAGGATGGATGTTTCTGTGTTGGATAGTGTGGTTGTGCTTTACCTTGTGAAAGAAGCTGTCTCAGGTGTAAAGAAGTTCAGGGAGTACAGGAGAAAGAGGTTTGATTACGTTGTGCCTAGGACTGAGACGGTTTACGAGGAGATGAACGCCTTAATGAATGACGTGGATGCTGGTAGGGTTTTGCTGCTTAAAGCTCATAATGGTGGTGACAGGCCAGCCCTCGGTAAAAGGCTTTACTCTTCAGCTATATATGAGGTTTACAACAAGGGGGTTGAGTCGATGAAGCACAGCTGGCAAGGCCAAGAGCTTGACGAATCATACATTAAGATGCTTGTTGGTATTATAGGGACTGATCAGGTCGTGCTAGACTTAGGCAAGATGGAGGAGGGTATGCTAAAGAAGCTCTACTTCACTAGTGGTGTGTATAAGTCCGTTGTTGTTAAAATAGCTATAGATGACAAGGACATGTATTACATGAGCATCAATTTTAATAAGCCGATTGAGATTGACGCGGTAATTGAGGAGAAGATAAGGGGCAGGGTTAATAAGATACGTAGGCAATGGGCGTAGGTCACTACACGTGTGAACCCCCAAGGTATTAGTAACCTTTATTATTTATCTTTGCATTAAGTATTCTTGCATAACAATCGTATAGATGGCAAACATAACCACAGAAATTCGAATCAATAGTTCAGACCTTACGACTGATACTATTAGCTTGTCGGCTACCTCGACATTAACGAAGGCTGGTACAACGACAGGTCTTTCTGAGACTTCGGGTATTGGTCGCCGTACAACAACCGCTACGTCGCAGGTCACACTATTCGCTGCAGCGGATTACACTGATGATAAGGCGCATAAGATATACCTTAAAAACACCTCGTCAACAGCAACTGAGTATTACCTATTAACCATTGGTACGCAGGCGGTAGGTCGTATTTACGCTGGGGACGCGGTGATGATCCCTTGGGATGGCACAGCAGACTTTAAGTTCACCCCTAGCGTTTCCACATCGATGACGCTAGAGTTCGCACTATTCTACGAGGCGTAATGGGCACACTAAGGGCACGCCTACAACTAACCTCTGATGACACGTTCTCATCATCTATTGACCTAGACTTATTATCGTCTATCAATATTGATGGTGGGTCGATCAACAAGGCTAAGGTCGCTGCCGTGGCCGCTGGTTCGTCAGCCATGGTCGTGTACAAGGCCAGTGATAAGCTGAGTGCTTACCTGTATATCAAAAACCTTGACGCAGAGAAAGAGAACTATGTTTACGTTTACAATGACGCGAACGACGACCTAGCCCTGAAGGTAGGGGGAGGGGAGTTTGCCTTCATGCCGATCCCTAACGACCAAGACTTCAAGGTGTATGGGACGAAGGTAGACCAATTGATTGAGTATGGGGTACTAGGGCTTGACAGCTCTTCGGTATCGCTAGCATAATAACTAAAAGTAAAATACAATGGCACTAAAGACATACGATAGCACTGAGGAGCTAATCAAGGCTCAAGAAGAGACAGCAACCGCTGGGACAGAGGAAGCGACAACCGTGGAGACAACCCAGACGGAACAAAATAATGAGGCACCAGAGGAAGAGACTGGTGCGACAGTTGACACAGTTGTTAATGATGAGGTAGTGGCTGAGGAAACCACTGCGAGTGAAACAACCGTAGAGACTGTTACTGATAATGTTGAGTTGACAGATGAGACTGTACTGAATTTCCTGCGTGAGAAGCACGGGTATGAAGGGGACGGCTTTGAGTCATTAACAGCGAAGCCTAGTCAGGTAAGTGAATCACTGAAGCCAATTCAGGAGTTCATTGAAGAGACTGGGAGGAGTGTTGAGGATTACTTCACGCTACAGGGTTTAAACACAGAGGGGATGGACGACCTGCAGGCAGTACGTGTGCAGATCGCCTTAGACAATCCAGGACTAACGGGGGAAGAGATTGACTTCATGGTCTCTAGGAAGTACCCAATGGATGAGGACTCAAACAGCGAGGATGATATCAAGCACTCAAAACTGAGTTTAAAGCTTGACGCCAAGGCCGCAAGGGATGCGATCGAAGGTATTAGGTCGAAGATCAAGACACCAGTGGAGAGAACCACTGAGGAGACTGGTCCTAAGTCCATAACACCTGAGGGATGGTCCGAAGCGGTGAACGCGAACGCCAAAGAGATTGATGGGTTGACCTTCAACCTTAATGGCGAGGACTTCACGTTCTCCTTGGGTGACGACTATATTAACGAGTTACAAGCTAAGAACTCAAACCTGGAGGGTTACTTTGATTCATACAAGGATCAATCGGGTAACTGGAACTATGACAAGTTCAACTCTCACAGGGCGCTAGTTGATAACATCGATGCTATTGTTTCCGAGGTATACAAGCAGGGTATTTCTGCAGGACAGAAGACAGTAGTTGAGACAGCATCCAGGGTAGAAGACAAGGGTCAAACCCAACAAACGGCGTCAAGTGAGGGTAATCTAACCCAACAATTGAAAGAGATTGTGAGTGGTTCTTCAGGCGGAATGGTTTTTTAAATAACGCCTAAATAATAATTATCAAATGGCAACAGTAACAGGACCTGGGGTTGGTACGTCACCAACGATTACCACTTCCCCAGATAAGTACACTACTGTAGGTACATTGCTTGAGTACAACAAGGAGGACAACCGAGACGAACTCATCAAGACCTACGGTGATCAAGGGATCACAGGATTCCTTAAAATGACAGGTTCCGTAAAGAAGGGCGGAACAGCTGACCATGTTCAGTACTGGGAGGAGCAGCGCCGTCACCAGACGGTTGTTTGTGGTGCGAACGATGGGGCCACAGGAGGTACGGTTAACCTCACTGCGGTACTATCTGAGATCAAGGCTCAGGATGTAGTTATGAACGCTGAGTCTGGAGAGATCTTCATCTGTACTACGGATGGTGATGTATTCAGCCGACTCGACGGTTCCACATCTAACGTGGCTTGGGGCGCTACAGACAAGTTGATCATCCTAGGTAACATGTACGACCAAGGAACAGACCAGCCATCACACTTTGTTAAGACTGCACCAACACTTCGTAAGAACCCTTACATGATTGTTAAGGACATCTACAAGGTGAATGGATCTCAGGCAACGAACATTGGATGGGTTGACTGTGGTGGTGGTGAGTACCGCTGGTTCTACCATGGTGAGCGAGAGACAGACCTTCGTTTCGAGGACAAGCGTGAGATGATGATGTTGTTCGGTCAGAAGTCTGATGACGGAGACACAATCGCATCTGAACCAGGTGGTGTGGCAGGATCTGAAGGATACTTTTCAGCCGTTGAGGACCGAGGTATCGTTGTTTCTGCAGCATCAGCAAACCCGATTGACTCTATCGCAGAGATTGACTCGTTGATCCTTGAGCTTGACAAGCAGGGTGCGCCATCGGAGTACGCAATGTACTTGCAACGTGCACAGGAGCTGAAGATTGATGACATGCTTGCTTCTGGTCTATCGACTAGCTTGCAGACAGGTCTCCCAGGACAGTTCGGTGCCTTCAACAACGACAAGGACTTGGCAGTGAACCTAGGGTTCAAGTCATTCACTCGTGGTGGTTACACGTTCCACAAGCACTCATGGAAGCTTCTTAATGACCCTACGTTGTTAGGTGCGTCAAGCAAGTTCATCGGGGCTATGGTTCCAATGACTCAGGTTGTTGATCCAGTATCAGGTGCTCGTGCCTACTCGTTAGAGATGAACTACAAGGAAGCTGGTGGACAGTCTCGTGAGAAGATCCACTGGGTTACTGGTGGTCCTATGGCTTCTAACGTGACAGGTACTGAGGATAACATCCAGTTCAACTACCTATCTGAAATCTGTCTAGTAACTCGCGCAGCGAACCAACACGTTGTAATCAAAGGATAAGAGCATGGAGAGGTTTATGATTTTCGTTGATGCTGCGGATGACGCAGCGATGTTCCCAGTTAGTAACCTGCAGTCTGTGACTTGTTTTGGTGACGGGGTAGTGGTTGTTAAGTTTGCGCCAGGATCCTTGGGTGACGGCCAAGCGGCTAGCATTGACTCAGTAACATTAACGGTAAGTGCAGACTCAGAGAAGGCTGTTATGCAGTCTATCGCTGACGCAGTAAGCAAGGGGTATAATACTCCATCAGTGGTTATAGCTGATGACGTTGCTTCAGAGTACGTTGATTCAAACATCACCGCGTGTGATATCACGGTTGATGCATAATAATAATTAAATGGTGGGGGCTTCGGTCCCCACTATTTATCTTCTTAATTAATTACAGTGGAGAAGTTTTTCTTATTCATTAAAGAAGGGGTCAGTAACTCAAGCCAAGAGAGCTCGAATACTGGCTTTGGTATTTCTGCTGTATCTATCCCTATGAGGCAATTGGTTTACATGGTGCCATCTTACGGGAAGGTGACCCTTTTCTTCAAGGATGTTAATACCTACGATGATAACCACCTGAACAATGGGGAGTCAATACAGAAGACAAGGGTTGATATTTTAGCTGATTACGGCAAGGAGGTAGATCTAATGTCATCTATAACCAACATGTCAGTCAACAACAAGGAGTCAGTGGTGAGTATTGACGCCGTAAATAATGAGTCAACCGTCTCTAACGTTAGGTTCTCAGGCCCAGACACCATACTCATTAAGGTTATTAAGCACCCTATCAATAGGGAGACAGGGAAGGTTAGTAGGATAACTGATAGCTCATTCACGGCCAAGGATACTTCCATACAAGGGCTTGACTTTGGTTCGTCGCTAAACATACCGCTAGCGGACTACAACCATGCAGGACTATCATCTTACGCTAACGGAGCAACCATTACATCCTGGGCTAATGATGCAGGCGCCACTGGCGGAGCTTCTTACGATATTTCATCACTCACTGGTACCCCGTCATGCTTAATAGGGTCAACCACTGGGTTCAAGGAGGATCTCAAGGCTTGCTACTTTGCTGCTAATGAGAACTTCAAGGGTATCCCTATTGACATTCAGGGCGACTACACGATGTATATGTGTGTGGGCAGGGGAACAACGCCTTACGCGCACCTTTTCGGGGATGGTAATGATGAGACCTATGGTTTCGCTCCAGTGAGTAGGCCAAGGCACACGTTCGCTATCAGGCATGCAGGCGCCAAAGGTAACCCAGCAATTGGTTCATCTAATAACACTGATGACTCCACAAGCTCGTATGAGTTCCCTGATGGGACAAGCTTAGAGCAGTCTTGCTACGTGTTCGTTGTAAGGAGGGACATTGATAACAACATTTACTTCTACAATCACTTAGGGGAGTTGGTCTCTTTCATACCTAGGAAGGATGGGGTGACAAACCCTAACATATCTACCTCAACAAGTGGGCGAACGGATGGTAACCTTAATGTGACCATCCTCGGCGCAAGCGGAGGCTCAACATCTAATAACTCATACGTCGGTACGATAATCAGGTTTGGGGTCATAGAGAGGGATGTGGGTCATGAGACGGCATCTGATATTGCTAAAAATATTTACGATATTTACAAACCATAATATAATATAAAATGAGTAGTACATCAAGGGAAGCTGGGAAGCTTTATAAACTATCTGGTAAGGGGGGTGTTGCGTGCATGATCCCTACTAAAGAAATCATCGTCGAGGAAGAAGGTAAGGTTCGAAAGCTCCGTTACTGTAAGTCGGTGAACTCTATCTACGAGGAGGAGCAGGGTGACGCCGCTGTACACACACCTATCGTATTCAGGGAAGGGCAGTTGCTTGTTGGTACACACCAACCCAACCTCATCAACTTCTTATCTAAGCACCCAGGGAATAGATCGAACGGCGGGTCATTATTCTATGAGGTGAACAAGAGGAAGGAAGCTGAGGACAGCCTATCTTACGACCTTGAGGTTAATGATGCGATCACTAGGATCCGTAAGCTGGAGCACGTGGAGTTGATCCCTATCGCCAACTTCTACGGTCTTGACACTGAGTCATCGAAGGAGGAGTTGCAGTTCGCTTTGGTCACACAAGCTAAGAAGAACCCTAGTAAGTTCATCGAGGCCTTTGATAGCCCAGACGTGGAGACAAGGTCTTTACTAATCATGGCGGAGAAGATGCAATTGATTCGTGTTCAGGATGGTGACCGTGGTGGCGTATGGTGGTTTGATAACGACCAGATCATCGTCAACGGTATACCTGGGCGTAAGTCTATTGATATACTAACAGACTACTGCATGACGACGCAAGGCCAACCGACACTAGAGAAGATTAGAGAGGAGTTGGATTAATAATGCGTTAAAGTATGTTAATACTCAAGGGGTCTTTTGGCCCTTTGTTTTTTTTATATAATATTGTGCCCTAATCTTGACAATGACTGCTAACGGTTTGGCTAACGAGCAAGTATATGAACTTTTAAAAATAACATTATGAACGAAAAATATAGAGTAGCTTGGTACATTGATAGCACCTACCAAGTATTAGATAGAGAAACAGATGAACAATTATATCAAGGTAGCTTGTCAGATTGCGAGGCTTGGATTAGACTGCAAGAAGGTGGTTATTTTTAATTGTTTATATACAATGTTGTATGTCTTTTTTAATTGCATACAACTATCGTATAAGCAACCGTTTAGAATGGTGCTTATACTAAGTTATGTTTTTCTTGCATAGTATAAAGATATGTATTATGTTTGTGCCTGACGAGAACGGTTTAGAGTTAATTCGTCGCGCTCTATGAAGGTTCGATTCCTTCGCTCGTTACTAAAAACAAAGGTTATGAATAAAGTTATATACAAGTATCTATTGTACCCGCATGGTAAGTCAGTTATAGAGATGCCTATTGGTGCTGAATTACTACACGTAAACAGCCAAAAAAACACTATATGCGTGTGGGCTTTAGTTTCCCCTGAAGATATAGTAGAAGAGAGGTATTTTGAGGTGTTTTTTACTGGGGAGGATATACATTATGATATGGGTATAGAACGAAAGTATTTAGGTACTTGTCACACTCATTCAGACTCATTGGTTCGCCATATCTTTGAAAGAATAAATTAATTTTCGTCTCGTTATAGAGTAAGTTTTGGTTAAAGTTAGAAAGCCCCTTGGAAACGTCTAAGGGGTTTCTTTTTGTATCTTTGTTCCATGGTTAGTGTGATTAATACCTACAACAGGCTTAGGGATGTATGCAACGAGGATCAAATGGGCTTCGTTACCCCTGAGGTGTTTAACTCCTTGTCTGAATTAGCACAGCTCAACGTATTCAATGAGATGTTTCAAGGAATGAGTGAGGCCAAGCGCCGAAGGCTCAGAGGGATTGACTCGAAGCGAGAGGTTGGCATGGCCAAGATGATGAGGGAGGACCTATCTCAGTTCGTTACAGAACAGGAATTAAGGGATATTGACACGGTCAACGAGTACGAAGACAATGTGTCCGATGGCATCTCACTAACCGAGGTCAACCAAGGAGACGGCAGGGCATTCAGGAAGCCATCCGACATAGGGAGGGTCATATCAATGAGGTCTACCTCTTGCCTGGATAACAACATGGAGATCCTGTACGATGTTGAGAAACTAAACAGGGTTCTAAACAGCAACCTATCAAGGCCGACACCAGAGTTCCCTGTGGCCTTAATATCTAACAGGATACAGGTATTCCCTAACGAGCATGATGACCAGGTCTTCATAACCTACTACAGGGTTCCTAGGTCCGTGCTTGTGATCGATGTTGAGGGACAAGGTAGGGCAGGAGACGTTGACTTCACGTCCACGCCAACCTTCGCCGTGCAAAGCATTGACCCTACTACTGGGTTCGCTATACCTAACCCTAAGAACTGCAGGGACTTTGAGTTGCCAGGGCACTACTTGGACGCTCTGGTCATGGAATTGTCCAAGCTGATAGGCGTGAGGTTAAGGGATGACTACCTGATTAGCGTGGGGACAAGGGAGAGTGTTGAACAAGACCATAGATCATAACAATGGCTTACAATGACGTATCTGAAAGCGGGATGAACTTTGTCACGCTTCAACAAATGATAAACGACTACATCGTCACGATGCAGGAGGATGACTACGATTCCTCGGCGAGCGATGTGGTCATAAGGAACTTCGCCCTAAGGGGTATCAGGGAACTAGGGTTCGACCTATCAAGGAGGATCAAGTCCCTTAAGCTAGCTGTAAACACAACCAATAAGACAGTAGACCTGCCAGATGATTTTGTTAATTGGGTCAAGGTTGGCGTGGTTGGTGACGATGGTATTGTCCACGTTCTGCGTCACAACAAGGCAATCAATTACTCACAGAAGTACGAGGTTGACTCGTCAGGCGATCGAACGAACGAAACAAACGACAGCCAGCAAGGACCCCTAAACATTGATGACAACTACGTGCTAGACAGGGAGGCCTCTAAGTCGGCAACGGCTGGAGCCCTTAACGTGAGCACTGAGGACATCAATAACTTCAACGCATACATATTCAGGAACTTCGTTTGGAACAATAACGTTGGTAGGTTGTACGGTGTTGGTGGCGGCCAAGGCAATGGAGAGTTCAGGGTTAACCTTGATGAGAATAGGATCGAGCTAGAGGTGAATGGAGACGTCACTGAGGTGGTCATTGAGTATATCGCTGATGAGGCCCGTTCAACAAACCCTGTTATCCATGTTTTTCTTGAGGAGGCGCTAAGGGCTTACGTCTATTACAAAATCATCTCACGTAGCTCTGCGGTACCATCACGCGAGAAACACAGGGCTGAGAAAGAATGGGGTAAGGAGAGGCGAAAGGCTAAGATCCGTCAACAAAATATAACCAAGGAAGAGATACTCGGTGTCATCCGACAGAACTTCAAGCAAGCACCTAAGGCGTAATGATTGATAAGAGATTCCCTAGGAAATTAAACCAGTCTGTTGACTCGAGACTAAGGGGTAAGGACGAGATGATCGATGCCTTAGACATAGACGTGTCCGAAAGGTTCTCGGACTCCAATAATTCTGATGGGGTGACTGGTAGTGGAGGGGTTGTGAAACCTAAGAGGGGTCAGGTATTGGTTCAGGGTAACGAGCAGTCAGACCAGGCAGTACAAGACACATCATTCCAGAAAGCAATTGGTTCATGTACGGATACTAGGATGGATGTGGCGCTCTATGCTGTGTGGAGCTCATCCGCGTCAGACATGGGTGTATACGCTTACGATCCTTATGGCAACCTACCTGGGTCGTTGGGTCCAGAGAACATGCGTAAGGTATGGACATCAAGCCTGTTCAATTTTCCCCAGAATGGTTTCGCGGACATGGAGGTGGTGTACACTAATGAGAGGTTTGTGATCGACGGGTTTGAGTTAGACTTTACCCCTTACTTACTACTGACAGATAATGTAAACGAACCAAAGAAGATTAACATACTGAGGGCCCTAACGGAGGACCTTAGTGACTACAATGATCTTGATGAGGTTGACTTTATAACGGCGTGCCCTAAGACACCAATGATAGCCCCAACCTTTGAGTTCGTTTCTGACCCGTCAAGGACAAGGAGTAACTACGAGGGTGTTAGTGGGTTGCAGTTCGCGTACCAGTGTTTATATAAGGGAGGTGTTGAGACAGCCCTCTCAACCTACAGTGATCTTGCGGTGCCGCCAAGCTACGTGAACCAAGGTACACTACTAACTCCAGCATTGATTCAGCACAACAAGTGTGTTATTACGGTACCTACTTCATCGTTATCCAGTGAGGTGGATAAGGTTAGGTTAGTGGCGCGGGAGGGTAATACTGGATCCTTCTTCATGGTTGACGAATATGAGGTAGATAACACGCAGGACCTGATCATTGATTACTACAATGATAGGCTGACAACGATCATACCTGAGGAGGATGAGGACAAGAGGTACGACAATCTCCCTCACAAGGCGGAGACACTTGCGGTAACCCAGAACAGGTTGTTCTACGGTAACTACGTTCAGGATAGGGATGTGCCTGACGTTGATGTTGATATCACTGTTGACTACGAGCCAAGGCCTAACGACTTCACTGAGTACACCCTGAGTGTGACACCACATATCTTCCAGGTTGATAAGAACAACGAGCTTGATGCACTACTGAATAACATACCAGATGGTGTGTCAAACCGTGTGGCTGGCTTCTGGATAGACACCTTCCAGTTGCCATTCAATATTCCTCAAGGGACGGTAATCAACCTTGAGTTCGTGGTTGCACCAGAAAGAAACTGGCACCTATACAACACGGACGTTAACTCATACCATGGCTCCAGGTACGTGTTCCCTTCAACGGGTGACTACGTGACCGACCTTAATGACGGGACCTTGGCCCCGCTTGATGAGACCTTGACATCCATATATACTGACTCGAATGTGCTCGTGGGGCAGAGCCAGGTATCACCTATGTTTGGTCAGAACGCAGGTGTGGCGGTAACGCTGCCATCACAATCAAGGCCTAAGTGGGTTACCACTAGTGGTGAGTTCGCAGGCCAAGAAACAGATGTTGCGTTTGGAACATCCGCTGGGAACCCATTGATACTTAAGGGATCCTCTGTGTCATTCTCATTCTCCATAAGGCTGCAGGATGATACAACGGTACCACAGTTAAAGAACATTGTGACGGAGGTGCTTACAGGATCAACAGAGGTTGAGGGCGTTGATGTCATATCGTCCAACGTGTCCCCTAATGTTTCATTCGACCTTAACCTACGCGGCGCAGGCGAGACGGTCATAGATGTGAACAGCACTACGAACTCAATTGCTTCCTTGATCACGGCCTGTGCTGACTCACAGGTGGTTGAGGGCGGTCTGCAGTACCTACCTGCGTTCGTGACGCCTGGTGGATCAGTGCTTAGTGCTGCGCCAGTCGGCTGTTTCATCGTTGATAAGGCCGAGGTTGATTTCGGGTTAAGGGTGGTAAACCCTTACTCTGATGATGAGGCATACGAGAACGATATCTTTGTCGGTATTGATATCAAGTCTATATCTGGAGTTGAGACGGTCACTGCGATACCTGAGACCGCTGCATCATCTGGTAAAATAAGCAAATGGAAGGTGTACAGTAAGGATTACCTTCTTGATGTTCCTTCGGCTGGAAGGTTCGTTGATGAGGACCTAACCATACCTAACCTAGCGATCTCTGATGAGGACTCACAGGAGGATAGGTTCTTACCTACCTACCTTAGCAGGAGACTGATGGCTGGTTACCTTGATTTGAATGGTTCGAGGCTGTACTCGACCAGAGGGGATACCATTGAGGGGCTGATCCAAGAGGGTGTTGTTGTTGATGACAACATAGCCTCCCTATTAGGTACATCCATCGTTGATGGACAGGGTGGGCCATACGCACTTAGGAGTGTTAGTAACCAAGGGACATCCATCATAGAGGGGTCTGTCTCTTCACTGATGTTGATGCAGGGGTCGATCGGGGGTAGCATGCTTGAGGCAATTGATGTGTCATTATGGACGGTTATGTCTCAGATACAAGGGGACACTGATGTACAGATATTCTCTCCTCCTAGCTACTACACAGCACAGAACACTAGTGACCTACCTGAGGTTGAGGTGCTCTCTGTTGAGTCCTTCGGATTCAATGAGGGGGAGGTAACGCAATCATTCAAGACCAATGCCACCCACCCCTTCGTCATTGCTTACTACGACCAAAGGGGCAGGCTTGGCGCCATGGCTGAGTTAGGGGATGTGTTCGTTGCTGGGTACTCCAACCTAGAGAGGGATGGTGAGCTACATGGTAACGTAAGGATAAGCTTCCAGTTTAACCACAATCCGCCTGAGTGGGCGTTCACTTACAAGGTACTATACTCTGGCAACAGCACAGTGAAAGACTTTATTCAGTACACCACTGGTGGTGCGTTCACCCCTACCTCTAACGAGGAGGATGAGAACCTCATTTATGTGTCACTGAACTACCTTCAAGGGTCATCATCCGTTTCTTACTCTAAGGCCTTTGGGTCTGTCAATGAGGACGGGGATAAGGATTTCTATACGTTCACCGAGGGTGATAAGTTAAGGATCATATCTTACTACGATAACGACACGGACAGGGTGTTCCCTTATAACTACGACTTCAACGTGGTTGGCACCGCAAACCTGACGGACGACCCCGATTCCAACCCGTTGGTTGATAGTGAGTTAGAATCAAGCGTTATAGAGGCTAAGCAAGGCCAATTCGTTATACTTAAGAGCAACCCTAATGCCAGTGGCTTCACCTATACAGAGGTTCGTGGCGCGAACATAAACCCGTCCACCAGCTTACACAAGTGGAACAACAGGTGTGTGGTCGAGCTATACAAACCAGCCAAGGCACAGGAGACTGAGGATAGGTTCTTCTACGAGGTAACGGACTCTTATAGGGTGGTAAGGGAGCTCAATGATGAGGGTGACCTAGTGCTCACCCATGAGGATAACCCTGTGGAACTAACCAAGGGTGATGTTTGGTGGCGACGTGTTGCGGTTAACATACCAACGTACGAGAACGCACTATTCAAGAATATAATAGAGGACGAGGAGTCCAACCCTAAGTTCAGGCCTTACTACCTAGAGTCAAACACTTTCAGTGACCAGTTCCCAGGTAACAACTCATGGAACAGGGGTAAGGGCTACTTCTTGAGGAGGACTGGCGAGACAAGGAGGTTGAGCTCGTACACATTCAGTGACCTAAATAACTACGAGAGTAACCTGTTCAGGTTTACGTCCTTCAACGCGTCTAAGTCTAACTACAAGGACGCGCCAGATCGGTACGGTGTTATCAATAAGCTCGTAGATAACGGGGAATCCCTTATCACTATACAGCAGGACAAGTTCATCGCTTGGCCAATCAACAGGAACATGATAACCGACGCTGCTGGCGTTGACCAACTGATTGTCTCTAGTGATATCATTGGCACACCTAGGATATACACAGGTGACTACGGTTGTGATGGCAACCCTGAGTCCGTTGTTCGTTGTGGCAAGAACATATACTTTGCTAACAAGACAATGGCGGAGGTGTATAGGTTCAACCCAACCAACGGGCTTGCCGTTATATCCGAGTCAGGGATGAAGGACTTCTTCTACAGGTTGTTCACCACAGCAATGGCTAACAGTGACATAAGGGTTGTTGGCGGGTACGACCCTTTGAAGGATGAGTACTTGATCACGGTGATCCCAACCAATATTATTGACTACATTCAAGGTAACGAACCTACCTTCATTAGGCAGGACGCAGTATCTGATATAAACCCAGGAGGATAACCATGCCATCTAAAGTAGAGACAATCATAAACGAACTAGGTACCTTCAGTGCACCGCAGACGGTGGCGTTCTCTAATAGCGGTGGTTACTGGAAGACAAGGTACAGGGCGACACCCCTTTGCTACGCAACGGTAGGAAACAAGATGACCTCTTCACCAAGGAACATCCAAGAAGGAGCCATCATATGGGAGCACAACAAAGGACCAATTGGTTCCAACTATGGTGTGGTATCTAGCTTTGGTTCAATGTTGGTTGGGTCGTTCAATGATAACGTCTCCGCCAACAAACTATACAAGTCGGTCTCGATCGAAGGAACGGGCAACGTGCTTAGGATTTTCAGTGGTGTGTACGTTAACTCATCACCAGACATCAGTCAGTTAAGGGCAGCTAGCTTCAAACCTATGAAGCACAAGGGTGGTATACTTTACGCATCAATAACTGGCTCATCATCGATGAACAGCTCATCAAGTAACTACCAACTGATAGGTAGGGTGAAGGAGGGTGTTGACCTTATCGACATGGGCCCTGGTCAGACTGGCGGGTACTCAGGGCTTAATAACTTCGTGTTCTTGGCTTTAGAACCTACGGGTTCAAGTATTGCCACTCACCTAAGTAATGATGCAAAGTTTGTGTTTGGTTTCACGCAGAATGACGGAACGATTGATCTTGTGACGTTAGAGTCTTTCGGTCCTTTCGACCAGCCAGACATAGACCCTTTCTTTATATTTACTAGTGTCAACGCGTCCACACCTTATGATGAGATCGCTGAGACAATTGAAGTGCCTGAGGATACTATACATTTCTACTCTCAAGTTACTGGTGAGGAGGGGGTATTTATTAGGTTAACAAACCTTTTTGATCCTAACGCCCCAGACGTGGCACTTAACGCAGCTTTTTACGAGAGGTTGAACAACCATATATCATCCTACCCAGACAGGCCAGTGTATCTTTATCAGGTCTCTAACGGTGAGGTTAATGGTGAATCACCTAAGGGGCAGTACGCCGACTACGTGATATTCTTAGGTAACGAGGACTTCGAGTTGCACGCAGTGAACGCTAACTATGTGCCTATAAGGCTTGATCATAGTAGGTAATTTCGCATCAATGTAGTACTTTTGTACTATGGCATTAGATCCAATCACTTTATCATTGATCAGTCAAGGCATCGGCGGAGGCCTTAAGTTCTTTGGGGCTCACAAAGCACAGAAGGACGCTGAGAGGAGGGCGAACAGTTTCGCCGACCAGATACCTGGCCTAAGGCGCAGGCTTAATTCATTACAGTTTGGCGTTGACCAGAGCCAGTTTGACGTGGCTGAACAGGGTGGTATCCTTGCAGAGGAGGCAACACAACAAGCGATAGAGCAGGCGCAAAGACAGGAATCACAGATCGCCTCAGGTATAAGGACTGGTGACGCTCGAATGGCGGCTGGCCTGGCGAAGACAATAGGTGACCTCCAGAGGAAGACGAACATCATCGCTACTGAGGGCGCTCGAGAGAAGGTTGGTTATGACTCAGCCCTATCAAGGGAGGTTCAACGTGTAAAGGATGCTAACAAGTCAAAGGATATACGCTTATCTGAGTTGGACTTAAGGCGGAGCGAGGCAGGCTTCGATGCCCAGCAGTACGCAGCTGACGCCAACTTTCAAGCCAAGCTTGATGCCATAGGAGCTACCGCATCTGGCCTTGGTTCGTCACTCATGATGTCTGGGATTAACGCTCAGTCACCTAAGGACAGTGGCCTTAACGCTGATAGCGTGGGGATGGACTTTGGTTCTGCAGCAACAGATATTATCAATAAAGGTGTAGAGGGTTCTTCTTCTGAAGCAATGGGTAGTTTAGGGGCTTCAGGCTCTAAACAGATCAATGCTGAGCAGGTAAGGAGGGCGCTAGAGGTCTTAGGAATAATGTACCAACATGGAGAGTAACCCATCATCAACCCCTGCAAAAGGGTTCATTGTAGAGGACCCAACCAGGGACATACAGTCTTACACTAGGGAGCTACAGGGTGCTGAGCGCCAGAGGTACCAAAGGTTAGAAAACCTTAAGGCGCAGGAGCTAAGGAAGGAAGAGCTCAAACAAAAAAACATTGACAACCTGTATGGGTATGATGCAAGCTCCCTCGTGGAGAGTGGTAGACAGTTCTTCGAGAAGGAGAGGTCGAGG
The DNA here is from genome assembly GCA_013214445.1 of Ekhidna sp. Lineage (GTDB taxonomy): Bacteria > Bacteroidota > Bacteroidia > Cytophagales > Cyclobacteriaceae > Ekhidna. The sequence goes on from JABSPG010000006.1 coordinate 33,842, forward strand.
GTTTCCAAGCTCTTATCTGAGGCGGACGACCTTAATGAAATCAGGAGGGAAGTGGCTAAGCTTGGGTCTACTTATAGCCAGCTCAAAGGATACAGGACAAAAGAGACGGACGCAGCGATGGGTGTTAGCAGGGATCTATCTTATGCTCCAGCGGCAGAGGTAGATAAGTATGCATCAAGGAAGTATGGTGACCTATACACTATATCATCTATCGACCTAAACCCAGACTCATACGCAGCCAAGAGGACATCATGGGAGAACCCGTTCGACCCTAACAAGGCTACGGTATCTGATGATGGTACGGTCATGGTGGAGGACGCAAACGGCCAATTGGTTCCGTTCAACCAGTTACCAGCCTACGCGAACCCTAACGTATGGGACTTCCAGCCAGAGTTCAAGGATGTTAGTTCCTTTGGTAGCACGCAGGCCTTCGCTAACGTTGCTGGCACAAGGACATCCATTAAGTCGCACTCATCAACTGGATCATGGAGCAGGAAGGGCTCTGATGCTTACTTCGATTCAATGCTTGCAGACCCTAGCCAGAAGGGTGTTCAGTTCAGGATGGCCCTGCTTAACGACCTAAAGGATAAGGTTGGTGTTAGTGAGTGGCCACAAGAGTTCAAGGAGGACTTTGCTTCAATGAACTTTGATGACATGCCAGCCGACGCGCTGGATGAAATACTGGATGGAGGAAGGGATCTGTTCGCTGGGTTCTCTAAGTTCGAGAGGCGATCTACTAGTAGCCGTTCATCACGATCTAAACCAACCACCAAGCAACAGTTCAAGGATAACTTCTTCGAGGGTATGACGGTCAGCTCTGTTGGGAACTCAGGCGGGTCTTACGATGAGGTAACGTTCTCGGTTGATAAGCTTGCCCCAGTGTTGACATTAGAGAACGAAGAGGTATCCCTTATACATAATAACGAGAGGATGTCTGGTGAGTCATTAGTCTTATCCAAGATAGACGTGGAACCAGATAATATCACTATTGCTGTCGGACCTAACGGCAAGCTAGCCTTTAGGATTAACTCAGGGTTAGTGAAGACAAGGGGTAAGGAGTCAGCTGGATCTAGCGTGAGCCTTGCTAACATTGGTACTGAGTTCTATCTTGGTGCCGCTGGAGGTCTGCTCGGTGACGAGGAGTTCAGTTGGAATGCTAACGCCACAGCTAAGGACACCTTCATATCTGACCTCACCCCAGGGGAGATCATAATTATGGAGGGTGATAAGAACTACCGCAAGGTATACAGTTACATGAACGAAAGGTTCTCAGATAAGATGGGGATTAACTTTGAGGAGTTCATTAGTGAGATGGAGTCTAAGGTTAACGACAAGAAGAAATCGGGTCAGTTCGATACAATACAGCTAGACCCATCACAGGAAACTATATTCAATTAAGATGACGGGAGGACCAAAAAGGGAGGACCTTACTAAGTTAAGGGACCTGTACTCACCTGACATGGACATTGACTCGTTCGAGTCTCAGATGTCTTCTTCTGATGTATTCAAGAGGAAGGCACTCAGGTTTGCACAACAGAATGATCAGGAATTGTTCGATGCGATCATCAACCCTAATAAAAAAAAAGTGGTTTCGGGGCCACAGGAGGATGGGTTGGAGAGCTCTACAGAAGGGTCTCCATCTGCTACAGGATCCTCACAAGAGGGAGATAAGGCGATCAAGCCATGGCGCGGTTCATTCAAACCAAATGAGAATCAAGTTGATAGAGGATCGGAGGCGTTAAGGGATGTTAACTCCGCGATTCAGTTTGGTTTCATTCCACCATCTGTTGAAAGACTTAAGCAGGAGAAGGAGTCCGACCAGCTGGACAGGAGACTACAGCTGGGCATTGCTTCTCCGTCACAGCAGAGGGAATATAACGAAGAAATGAAGGCCGCCTCAGATAATAGGAGGTCTAAGATTGAGGCTGGTTTAAGGGAATCATACAACTCTGACTTCAGTGTGAGCAGCAACCCTGATGGGGTTAGCATGGAGTACAATTACTCATACAATAACATCGACGGCAAGGAGGTCTTTAACAGGGTGGTTCCATTGTCCATAGATAAAGATCAGAGTGCTGACCAACTTTACACCTTCTTAGGGCCTAAACTACAAGAGATCATAGCCTTGGAGACCTATGGGTATAACGACCGCATTGATTCCGATCCTGCGTTCAAGGAGCAACAGCGGCAGTTACTGGATCTTATTGGCAAGGAAATAACCTTCACCTCTGACGAATCACCATTTGTTACCGCAGGTGGTGGGGCTGGTGCGGAGACAGTAGTGGAGCGCCGAGAGTACACTCGTGAAGACTACTTCGAGGATATTAATGAGTTAAGAGAGAAGAAAAGGAGTGAGTTCTATTCTGAGTGGTCACAAGGGATTAAATCACAGATTCTGCAGGCATTCCCAGGGTTAACAGAGGAGGAGTTGAAGTCAATAGACACCAGCCTTTACACTGAGTACGGTGTCGATCTTGACCTTGATAACGATGGGATGTACAACGTCAAGTCATGGAGTGAGGATGCAATGACATCCCTGGGGATAGGGTTGACCAATGTATCACACTCCCTCAGCTATATACCTACCTACCTCAAGGCGGAGTTCGCTAAATTGGTGTCTGGTTATGATGAGAGTGTTGTTAAGATTGCTGAGAAGAGCAAGTCGAACGCCCGAAGGAATAAGAGGATGGATAGCGAGAGGTTGGACGCAAGGAGGACAAAGTTCACTAAGGACCTATCAGAGGCCCTTGAGTCGGGTGACGCAGAGTTATTCGGTAGACAACTACTAAACACCACCGCTGAGACAGCCCCTATCATACTAGAGACAACGGCTGTGACAATCTTATCTGGCGGGACTGCAGCACCATACCTTGCTGCTGGCCTTATAGGAACACAGACAGGGATAGGTACCTACATGGATATTGCGGATGACCCAGAGCTCAGTGATGCGGCTAAGCTAGGTATAGCTATAACTTCTGGAGCAGCTGAAGGTGCGTTTGCTTTTGTTGGGGGGAAGATCACCTCTAAGGCAATGATGAACCAGATAGCTAGGGACGCTGTAGATGGGGATGCCGTAGCCAAGAACAGGCTTAAGGATTTCGTGAAAGGACAATTGATTACGAACGGTCTTGAACCAATGATGGCTGAAGGGTCTGAGGAGTTTATGGTTGAGTTCACTAACTCCATTGCTGAGGACATCGCTTACGGAAGAGATGTTGATTTTGACGCAGCCCTTAGTAGGGGTAAGACAGCCTTCATAGCTGGGGCTGGTGCTGGTAAGGCATTCAATACTGCGGGTAGTGTATCTGGTAGGGTCATGGGTGCTGTTAATAGTAGGTTCACCTCTGCGGACCTTTCCATGCAGCTAGGTATTGACGCGGAGATTGAGTCAGCAATAAACTCTATCCAAGGGGTCAAGGATCCAGAGCTGATCACCGTGCTATCTAATAGGGTTCAAAGGCTGCAAGAGCTAAAGAATGAATCAAGGGGTGAGCAAAGGGCTTACTTCGAGGCGATGATGGTTCGTCAACCTGAGGCATTCAATGACCTCATGGATGCAAACACAAGGGTTAGTGTGCTTACAGAGGCTTACGCCAAGGCTGACGAGTCATCAAAAGAATTGATTAGCAAGGAGATTGATGCTGAGATGGTAAGGATAGAGGGGGCGCACGCGATGATGTCTGACACCTCATCTGAGCTCACTATCGATGAGAGAAACCAGCTAGCTGACATGAGGGTTTCCTCTATTCGTGACGGTGCCTCTAGGATGCAGTCTGTTGCGGAGGCTAGGCTGAGGCAATTAAAGGATGATGGCGCTGGTGCCCACGAGGTATCCAAGGCCCAGGCAGAGGTCAAGGCAATCAGTGAGAGCGTGAGTGCCCTCACTGAACTACAAGAGAAGAGCAGGCTCACTGATGGTTATTTATCGGAGGTGATGGCGGCCCATGAGGCTGGAATCATGACCGACAAGGAACTGCAGTTAGCGGTGGACCAGTCCAACTACTTCAACACGTTGATCTCAGACGTGACTGGAGCAGATATTGAGTCCATAAGCAGGACTGTTGAGCTACCTAAACCAGGGTCTAGGCTTTTCTCGCAACCTGTGAGCGATATTTTAAGCGTGGCTAACAAGTACAATAGTCAGGCTGGATTACCAGAAGTCAAGATAAACAGGGTTAAGTCATTAGATCAATCTAAGTCCAAGTCTATTGCTGATGCCTATGATTCATTACTAGATGACAACCTTGACAACCCTGAGGTGTACTCATCTTATAATGACTTGGTGGTAGAAACGAACTCTCAGTTTGAAGCACTTCAGTCTGAAGGGTATGTTGTTGAGCTGTATAAAGGTGAGGGTGAACCATACGCTAACTCTCAAGAAATGCTTGAAGATTTGAGGGTTAATAAGCATATATATGTTTTCTCAACTAAGGCTGGTTTCGGGGATAATGCTATAACAACTGATGACCTGTCTAGGAACCCTATGCTTAAGGACTCTGGGTTTAAAGACTCTAATGGTGAGCCACTCATGAATAACGATGTGTTCAGGGCGGTGCATGATATATTTGGTCATGGTAAATTAGGTAACTCATTTGGCCCGATTGGCGAGGAGAACGCATGGGTGACCCACTCACAAATGTATAGTCCGAACGCAAGGAGAGCTATGACCACAGAGACTAGGGGTCAGAACAGCTGGGTTAATTTCGGGCCTCACTTAAGGAACTCAGACGGGTCGTTACCATCAAAGGGTGATGACAACTACATACCCTTATCTCAAAGAAGGTTTGCTGACCAGAAGCTTGACTTGCTTCCTGATGATATGGTGTTTGACATGACTGTTGATTCAGTTGTAAAACCTACGAACCCGTTGTCATATATTGATGAGGCTGGGTTCATAAGCCCAACAATGAGGGAGGCCATATACAGGTTGACACCTAAGGGAATAAGGGGTATGCTCCCTAGGCCAACCATGGATGCCGACCCATTGAGCTTCAAGGAGAAGAACGCTAACCTAAAGGACAGGGCTAGGAGAGAGTTCAGGAAGTTCTTTTACTCTGGTGGTGGACTAGACATTAAGTCTAGTGAGATCATAAGGGGTAGGGATCGATCAAGGAGGGCATTCGAGAACACTATTAAGTCAGAGGTTCAGGTGTTGAACAGGCTACTGAAGAAGGCTGGTTACGACGACCAAGCATCCATTGACTTGATACAAGGTACTATCGACGGTACAATCGTTGATGAGAGGCTGACGGGTGTGTCAGAGGCTGACGCAAGGGCGGAACTAAGGTCCAAGCTAATAAGCCAGTTCGGAGAGAAGGATGGGTCAATCATATTCTACATGAGGGACCGAATTGATTCGATGACCGATGACGTGATATCCATACTAGAGACAGTAAAGGGTAATGAGGACCTAGTGCGAAGGATGAGGGAGAACAAGGGTAGTTACCTGAATAGGAGCTATAAGGTTTTCTCTGATGAGTCACACAGGGATAGGCTATCCAAGCCTCGTGGTAAGAGGAGCGTCAAGACACAACACCTCTTCGATGACGCAATTGATTACGTAATGGAGGAGAATCCAGGGATGTCATTCGATGATGCCCAGGGTATTGTTGAGCAGTACGTTCAAGACGTGGTTGGTAAGGGGCACAGGGGTATGGTCATGAGTGGCTCGAGGGTGTACACCTCTAACACGAAAGGAAGGAAAGAGATCGCAGAGCCATTCCGTAAGCTACTAGGAGAGATAAAGGACCCTGTGTTACAGTACACACAGACAGTCCTTAAGTTGAACGAGATGAAGACATCCTTGGAGATGCAGCAAGAGCTAGCCAACCACCTGATCGAGGCTGGCCTTGGTAGTGAGTCAATCACTGAGGACATGAACACCCCGCTGACAGACTCCAAGACGGATAGCTTCGGGATGGAGCCATTGAACGCTATCAACGTGGACCCAGACTTCAGGGAGGCTTACGAGTCGCTAGACCCTTTGAAGAGCATGCAGGACTACGACATGGCCATAAGGAATTTCATTAGGTTCCAGAGTAACGTCAAGATGTACAAGACGGTGCTGTCACCAACAACGACGTTCAGGAACTTAATGTCTGGTATGTTCCTCTCAGCTAACGCTGGTCACCAACCTTTCTCAAGTCACAGCCTCCTTGCAATTAAGGAGGCATGGGGAGGAAGGAAGACACGCGAGGAACTAAGGGTGATCACAAGGAAGCTGATTGAGTCAGGTGTCATTGGTGACGGAGGTAGGTCTGGTGAGATGCTAGCAACCATTAACGACGCTGGCCATGACATCAGTAACATTACTGGTGACGCTGGCCCAGGAACAAAATTATTCAACGTAGCGCAGAAGCTGTACGCCTTCGGTGATGACTTCTACAAGGTGAATGGGTTCATGCTAGAGAAGGACCGACTCATCAAGGAGGGAGGCATGACAGAGGAGCAAGCATGGGATCTCGCATCAGAGAGGATCAGGGGTGGTTACCCAACCTACTCTTACCTACCAAAGAACATGCAGGCACTAAGGAGGTTCCCGCTTACTGGTACGTTCGTTTCATTCCCTTACGAGGTAATGAGGACAACCAAGAACAACCTGAGGTACATGGTAGAGGACTTCCAAGCTGGCAGGAAGAAGATGGGTATGAGGAGGTTAGCAGGGCTGTTTGTTGCTACCACTGGGCCATCGATTGTCTCAGCAATATCAATGTCGCTACATGGAATAGACGATGAGGAGGAGGCAATGCTAAGGAGAGCCAAGGCACCATGGGAAAGGAACTCACAGTTGTTAGTACTAAGTAATGAGGATGGCACGGTAACAACCCTTGACCTATCATTCCTTGCCCCATCAGCCACTTGGCTTAAACCATTCACGGCACTAGCAAGGTCGAGGACAGGACTAAAAGGGGATGACACCGCGTTCGATCGCGCATGGGATGGAGCAAAGGAGCTGTTAGACCCTTACACCTCTGTTGACCTTTCCTTTGCTACCTTCAGTAGGCTGGTAAATAATAAGGATGAGTTCGGGAACCCTATATACAACGGGACACCATTCAATGAGGACTCTGGGAAAGCAATGAAGGACATGCTGGGTGAGGCAGACAAGGTGTCTGTTTGGCTGGGGAAGAAGGTTGGTCCTGGTGCATTCAATAACTTCGCAGAGTTCATGAGGGCTAACTCAGTTAGGGAGGACCTTTTTGGTTCAAGGGTAACCAAGTATAAGGAGTACACAAACCAGGAGGCACTACTAGCCCTGTTCGGTTTCAGGACGTCAGCCATGCCAATACCTAACTCAGTGAGGTACACGATGCATGATGTTGATGCAGCCATAGACAACCAGAAGAGGTTCATGACGAAGGCGGTGGATGGTGAGGACCCTGACTACAATGAGATCGTTGATCAGATACAGGACTGGGTTCTACTGAACGAGGAGAGATCAGCCACTGCTAAGGTCATGTTCGAGAGGGGTACTAGCCTCATGACAAAGTCAGGTGCACCGAGGGCTGAGAAGACACTGTTGTCCGTGTTCGACAAGTCCGACAGGGAGTACCTAGAGAAGGGGGAGTTAATACCGATTCCACTTCCGTACTCAAGGGAGGAGTCATCAGCGAAGTCAACCCTTAATGTTAGGTTGAGTGGGCTATGGCTGGAACAGCTAAATAAGTTCCAAGCAGAGATGGAGGAGGCACCAGCCATGACTACGAATAATATCAATAAATTTATAGGATTGATCAGGTCAGACTACCCTGAGTTATTCAACTCCATCAACAATAAGTACGTCCGAAGGAGGATAGCTAACGAGGTGGTTCAGCAGTACATTGACACTGGTGAGTTCAACTGGGTTGAGGACGAGGAAGCAATTAGGGCTGACATAGAGAAGAAGACCGTTGATGTCTTCAGGGATGTCTTAAGGGATTACGCTAAACCAACAAAGAGTAGGTAATGAGTGAAGGAAAGAAAAAGTTTAAGGACACCAAGATAGGGGGCTGGATTAGATCCAACGCCCCTAAGGTTCTTGATGTTGTAGGAGATGCGCTTCCAGATAAAGGCGTCTTAGGTATTGTAAAGAATTTAATTGACTCAGATCCCGACATTAGTCCCGAGCAACGCATGGAATTCATGAGGTTGCTCCAGCAGGAGATGTCTATACTGGATCAAGAAATCAGTAATAGGTGGGGTAGTGACATGAGCTCTGACTCATGGCTAAGCAAGAACGTACGTCCGTTGACGTTACTGTCTTTGCTTGTGTTCATATACGTGATCATCATCTTTGATTCTATTGATCGTGCTGCGTTCAGTGTCGGTGAAGGGTGGATCAGTATGTTGTCATCGATCCTCGGTATCGTGATCGTGGCTTACTTTGGTGCAAGAACCTACGAGAAAAAAGGGATAGAGATCGGGAGGAAAAAGTAAAGCCCCTGCTAAGTATTACCTCAACAAGGGCTTGGTTACACACCCCCGTGTGCAAGCTATGTCCTAACGAAGTAGTCATTCAACTCATCCATTGAGTCGAAGGTCTTGTACATTGGCTTGTTTGCTGGTGAGCGCTTAGGGTAAACACAGTACCTCGCGGGTACATGTTCTCCGTTCATGTCCCAATAATCGGATAATAGTCCCACGTAGCATGGTCCATCCCATCCTGCCTCGAACCCTCCAGCACTTACCGTGCACATCAGGTTAACGAGGTACATTGGCGGGTACTTCCCTGGCTCTGATATCGTCATGACCAGTCCTCCTCCTTAACGAACACGCCGTTAACCATTGACCCCTTGCGGTCCTTGATCTTGTTGTAGGCTTGCCTCAGGCACTCTGATGGCTCGTACCCTAGTTGCTTTGACAGGATGATGGATGTCACGAACAGGTCACCCAGTTCCCCTGCTATGTTGTTACCCTCCTTGTTAACCTCAGAGGATACCTCCCCTAGTTCCTCAACCAGTTTCATGAACTGCTTCGGATGGTTCTCGTACTTAAGTAGGCCCTTCTCTTTGGCCCATTCTACCACGTCACCGCAGTAGTCATCGAATGAAATTAAATTACCCATTTGCTTTTATTGTTTCCCCACTAAGTGGATCCTTGTATTCCATACTGTATTTCATTACCATGTAGGAAGGTATAGACCTTATGTCCCTGTGGACCAGCAACGTGATCACGTCCTCCCTATCCTTTCGTTGGTACAGCTTTCTGTATGCCTTGGCCTTGGTGGTGTAGACCTTATCAACTACCTCCTTAACTAACTCAACTAGGTCAACCCTCTTCACGCAAGCAAAACCTTGTAGCTCAGGCATGTCAAACGCTATCCATTCGGCCTCACCGAACAACCATCCGTTCTCACCCCTCACGTTCTTTATCTCAACCCATATCTCATCAAGCATGTTGTCACCCTTGACATCAACACTCGATTCACCAAAGTAGAAATCAATATGTTTGTTTATATCGTCCTCTCTCGAGGATTTAATACAACCAGGTTGAGCACGGGTGAACCTCTCTTCTGTGCGCCTACCTTTCTTAAAGGATTGGCCCCAACGTTGTTTAGATACGTTACTCATGTATCTGTCTTACAGCCTCCCTAATCCCATTACCTTCCTCTGTTATAGACTTCAAGGCTTTGTTTAGTTGCTCACCTACTTGGGATGGGTATATTCTAGGTCTACCTTTGTCGGTATGTATAGCCTCGTATAGCTCATTAACCACGTCATGCATACGTTGTGTAGCCAAGGAGTACTGCCTAGCTAATTCATTCTCCTGTTCTGTTGTCATTGTATGTTTTTTTGATCTCGGCGCACGCTTCAATCATTTGTTGTTTGTTCTTCACAATGAATACTAAGGGAAGGTTTTCAGTCCTGTTATTATTAAGCCACCATAAAAACAACTTCCATCTTAAAGTAAAGGTGATGTTACTCTTATTGTACCCCTTCACCTCTATATAGAACTCTTTTTCTTTACCCACGAAGTCAGGGGTATAGGTAATACTATCCACGTACTTACCTGTCTTATCGGTCAGCAATTTACTTTTAGGTGTCATTTTCAGGTACTTGCCCTTATATATGAACCTAGGGACCAATGTAATTGATTCAGGCTCGTAATCAAACTTAATCCCATGGTTAGAGAGTTCATTAGCCATCTCTTTTTCTAGTGATGATTTATACTTTCCTAATTCCCTCCTCTTACCTTTTCTTTTGGGTGTTGATCTATTTAACTTCCTTCTTCTCATTACCCTCTAAGATAGTAAGGCGAATGAAACTATGCAAGTAATACACCTACTATTAGTGCAAAAAGAAAGCCCCGAAGGGCTTCCACACTGGTTTAAGAACCAATGGTTTTTCGTGGCAATGGATAGCATCCGCACACCACCGTCACTTTAGTAAGGCGTCAATAGAAGGCTTTAACTCTCGGAATATCTCCCGCTTACACTCTGGAACATCTTCCTCTGTTATTGAATTCCACTTCTCAATAATTCTAGCGGAGCGTTCTACGTGCCAGTTCTCAAT
>JABSPG010000060.1 GCA_013214445.1 Ekhidna sp.
AATAACCACTAACGTTTTCCTTCACCGTGTCCGACATGTAGTGTACTGAATTATATAATATATTACGAAGCACACCGAATGGTTCGGCCCCTGATCGTATTTATATTCCGCACGTCGTTTATGTCAAACGCAAATGTGAATGTATTGTACTGGTCGAGGGAGGTTTTGAAAGCAGTACCAATGCGAAGATTTGCAGGGATAAAGTTTTCATTACTTTCTGAACTGTATGTAATCTTCTGACCTATATTGGAAATATGTGCCCCAATTGAAAGCTCTGAATCTTTGCCAGAAAGCATAAATGGCTTAGTATAGTACCACCCCAAATCCACAGCTACACTAGTCCCCGCTTGTGCATCTGGTGCTCCCTGAAGATCTCCTGCAAGATTTGACCAAACAAATCTTAAAGTTGCACCAACACTCATATTCTCAGAAAGCTTACGCGAGTAGGTTCCATCAACGGCTAGTTCATTCGGATTTTCAACTCCTTGAAAGGTAGCATTGCCATCATACTTTTGAATCTCACCTAAATCGAAATACCTAAAGGTCGCACCAAAGGCTTGAGTTTGATCAATCCTTTTATAAAAAGCCAGATAATTGAGAGACATATCATTAACGATATTTCCCAACCACGGAGAATACGAGTACCCGAAACCCATATCTTTTTCAATAAATGCAAGCTTTGCATTGTTCCAATGAACACTGTTTACGTCAGGAGATGTAGCTACTCCCACATCTCCCATCGCTGATGCTCGACTATCAGGAGCAAATCCCAAAAAGGGAACTGCCACAGTAATCGGATTACGCATACTATCTTGACCGGAAATAAATTGGGATTGGCCAAAAGAGGTACCACTCATCAAGACAAGGAGTACAAATGATATCTTCTTGAAAAAGTTGTTCATTTGGGTTGTTTTGTGAAAAGATGCCAAACTTAACATGATCTAGGTGAATTGGATTTATAATATTTGGATAAACTACCTGTTTATGAAAGTAGAGCTTAGGTTTAGTTCCTAATAACGAGCTTATTTGTAATTTCTTTTACTGCGCCATCAAGTTTACTTTTAATAATCAATCTGCTGTGATATATGCCCATTGGCAGGTTTACTCCTAAATTAGTTTCAGCTTTCCAAGGTATCTCAATTCTTCTATCAGAATTCTCAAACAAGTAGGTGGTATTAAAAGTAATATCGCCCCTGGGTCCATAAATCAAAACAGTCACCTCAAGATCTTCATCCTCCCTGTCATGCTCAAAAGTAAAAGTGGTCTCCCGAGCTATTGGATTGGGATATGTCAAAGGGTTGAAGACAAACAACACTGGATCATCTGTTACCCTAAATGAAACAGTCTTCTCCGAAACATTATTATGTGTATCCCACACTTTTACTGTTGCCGAATAAGCCCCGGGAGGTAAATCCTGAAGAGGATACACTACCGTCCCGCTCTGAAAAGAGTTTAAATCAGCGGTATAAAAATCATTTAGGTTGATCAACTGGTCACCCATTTCCAGGGTAATCCCTTGAATAACTCCGGTATTTGTGGTCGTTATTCCACTTTCGTCTTCCAGCCTAGCAACAAAAAGAGGCGAATCTCCCACTACAGATCCATCGGAAAATGTTTCATCATTCATGAAGGCTGTGATAATGGGTGCATCTGTGTCTTCCTCAACACCTGTAGCTGAACCCCCAATTACGAAAGTCCGGGAGGAGCCTCCTGCATCAACGTTGGTATCCTTGTCCCAGGCATACAGACTCATTTTTCCATTATCAAATTGATAGGAGATATTTTTCGGCACTACGAAAGAGACTGTAAACAATCCCTCAATCACCTCTACTTCTCCTCTAAAGACTGCATTGGTTCGAAGGTCGTAAGAATAAGCATCGCTCTCTTGTCCGAAAGTTTTGAAAGACTCCTCTATGTCAAATATATTGACCAATAGCCTACCATTGAAAGACTCCTCAATAAGACCAGCTCTTTCTATTTTACCCGTAAAAGTGATTGATTCTAGGGCACTTAGTGTATCTAGATCGTTATTCTGATCAATCACTATTTCCAACTCAGGATATGCTGGCATCATCATTGGATCGCCTAAAAGGGTAAAATTTCGATTTACAGGTCCTTCCAATCCTTCATTCTTGGTCAGTCTTATCACGTCACCTAAACGAAGATTGCGCCCTTGCTCTTCGCGAAATATGTTTTCATGAAATGCTTGATTGAGACTAAAATTGGTACTGGCGAAGACTGGTCTACTGGTGGTGAGCAGGGCGATACCACCTCCTTGTTCGAGTAAAAGCAGTTTTTCTGCTCCTGAAAGTCGAAGTGGGTTGTCATATCTACCGAACTCACATGTAGCAGTCACAAAAATAGGAAGACGATTCCGGTTGGTCAGTTGACCTATATCATCCAGTGTAAGAATTTCTTCTTCCATCCAAAGATCTTCATTCCCATGACCGATGAAGTTTACAACGAAAGTTCCATTTTTTATCCTAGTCTTTAAAGCTGCATTTGCTTGTGGCGACACCTCAGAAGAACCAGTACCTTCTTGCTGAAAAGCATCTAAAAGGACTTTGTTGATTTTGTACTCTGCATAGGAAGTGTCTATCAATTCAGACAGGTCTTCGACATGCCTGGCATGAACATTAAAGTCACCATCATCCGCCACATAGGTTATCTCACTTCTCCATTTACCCAATGTGTTTGGGCTAGTTGAGTAATAGACAATTTTATCGACCATCGCCTGAGCTTCTTCAGGAGTTTTGGCTGGAAGACGTCCTACTCCAATTTCCATCTGATGATCACCCGCGACAGATTCTTCCCAAATACCCTCATCATCGTCTAAAAAACCATAGTAATCATCTGAAGAGTAACTAAAGATCGGATGAAAACTTTGCCTTGATTCATATGTGGGGACAAAGTTGGTATTGTTGATAATTCTGTCTTTGTAGTCGTAGGAGCAATCACCCATCAAAAGCAAGTATTTCAAACTCCCGAATTCATCATACAGAAATTTAGCATAGTCGCGAATGGCCGAAATATCTTGACGGCCGCTTGAGAATTCATTATAAACTTGATTAGTGGTGACCACATTGACGCTTAAGCCATCGTGATCCCTATGAAACTGTGCTAGATTCTCAGCCGCTTGTTTAAACCTTGGGTGAGTGACAATGACGCCATCATAATTCCCACCTTGTCTAAGATTTTGGTTTTCCACTTCACCATAGACAAAAGGTGTTGGAAAGTCTGTGCCGGTGAAGATTACAAATTCCTCTACTCGATTGTTATCATTTCCACCCACAATCGCTTTTCCATCTTGAAATGCAAATCTTAGGCTACTTATTTCAGTAGGATCTGCTATGCTCCAAATCATAGAATTTTCAGAAGCACCTTCAATCACATAACCTACACCTCGTGTATAGATTTTTGCCGATCTGAAGCTGGTTTCATTTCCATAAAGCCTTAATTCTCTCTTAAAGGTCAAATACAAATGATCAATATAACCCCTAGAGCCTGGATCGTTCCCAACATAAGAGAGTTGTAAATCAATATCAGCCTGGCTCTCTAAATTAAATGATCCACTAGCACCTCTAGCCTTAATGCTATATGTTGTATTGGGACCATCAGGAATTGATTCGATAGGTAATGAACCTATCAAGTTACCATTGAAAAGAATTTCAAACTCAGAAACTTCTGGCGACTGCCCTACCACACTTAACTGTAGAGTGACATCTGACATAAGGCCTTCAATACTGAACGAAAGGTTTTCTTTATTCCCATCGCCTATGATTCTACCATACCAGCCTCTGCCTGAGGATATCAAATTATTTACATCATTCTCTACAATGATCCGGTCATCGTATTCAAATACTACGTCACTGGCAATCGAAATCTTTTCTTCTGAATTGCTATACCCTTCAGTTAGAATGCGCTTCCCGTCCGATTCATCATATTGTAGAAAGTAATAGGATGTGTCTGAGTACACATTCTTTTCATAGAAAAAGCCTTCGGCAGTCCACTGATCCAAATCTGGACCTACTGCATAAAACAGTATATAATCCTGATCATCGAATGAGCCATCTTCCTCACCAGAAACAAAAATTGCATTCTCCGCGATATCTTCTGGCCTTGTCTCACTATTTGATTGAGGCAGTCTGCCTCCCCAACCATTGCCAAATAGCTTCAGCTTTCTTGGATCTATCGATGCAGGTACTCCAAGCGCATCTAGTGTATTCCTATCAATCTTGTGAATTCCTGTCTCAACTATGCCCACTTTGAACCATGTCCCAGAAGCAAATGCACTGTTTTTAGACTGTGCGTCTAACAGCAAAGCAACAAGCAGAAAACACAAATAAGATACCTTTCGCATTGAATGAGTTTAACGTCCGAAGCGACAGAAAAATTCTATTCCTTTTTTCGAATTGCAAAAGAAATAACGGAAACTGTAATGTAAAAGGGAATTAAGTAAGGAAAGGCCTGCTCTTGTAGGAAAACCACCATCCCCAAAAGTCCAATGATTAGTATCCAGCGCGGTTGATTTGCACCCCAACCAAATGACTTAAACTTCAATGCCAGCAACCTTACCGGAGAAACCAACATTAGGGCTGAAAAGGCACAGATGCTTATCAGCGTGTACTCATACAAATCATAAGGTAAGAAAATCAATGAAGTGAGCATGATTGCATTTGCTGGAGTGGGTAGACCCTTGAAACTATCATTTTGTGATTCATCTACATTAAAGCGAGCTAGCCTAAGTGCCGAAAAAACTGCTATCACTATAGCAAACCAATAATAATCAGATATCCCCTTGAGCTGCTGTAGCATGAAAAAGGAAGGCAGTAGTCCAAAAGAAACCAAGTCTGATAGCGAATCTAGTTGCTTTCCTATCTCGGACTGTACCTTCAAAAGACGAGCTGCAAAACCGTCTAAAAAATCGAGTAGGCCTGCAATGATTACAAAATAAAATGCCTCAACCTTCTGGTCTGTTAGTATGAAATAGATGCCGACACAACCAATAGCCAGGTTCAACGAAGTAAGGAAATTTGGAATATGTCTTCTCATCCCTTCACAAACGGATTGTTTTTCTTTTCGTGACCAATAGTAGTAGAAGGACCATGACCAGGAAACACCTCTACATCTTCTGGTAGTTTGTACACTTTTTCTTGAATATTTCTCAATAGATCTTCGTGGTTGCCTCCTGGCAAATCTGTTCGACCGATACTTTCTCTAAACAAAACATCTCCACCTATGACCATCTTCTCGTCCTCGTTGTAAAATACCAGATGCCCAGGCGAATGTCCCGGAACTTCGATCATCCGAAATGACACCTCATCCAGTGACAAAATATCCCCATCCTTCAAATACTCATCTACTTCTGCATGCTTGTAGCCATTCATGCCCCACTGAGGCGCATACGCAGGGACAGAATCAAAAACAGACTGTTCATTCTCAGGAATACTTAACGGCACTTTGAAATGATATTTCAACGAATCGTTTCCAAGAACGTGATCAATATGACAATGCGTGTTTATTATGCCTTTTACATTTAAATCATTCAGATGGATGTACTCTTTGAGTTCTTCCAATTCATATTTTTCATAACAGCCAGGATCAAAAATCAGGCAATTGCCCGCTTCAGAAGAAACGACATAAGTATTCTCATAGAAAGGATTGAAAACGAAAGATTTTAGAAGCATCTGTTTAGTTTTAGCTTTTTTGAGATTGCAAAAGTAAATGAGTCAGAGAAAAGCAGATTACCTAATAGTAGGACAAGGCATAGCAGGCTCTTGGCTAGCCTTTGAGCTTATCGAAAGAGGCCTTTCTGTGCAGGTAATAGATAAAGGGATTTCAGAGACTTCTTCTAAAAGAGCAGCTGGAATATACAACCCAATTACTGGTAGAAAAATGGTGAAGACTTGGAGAGCAGAAGACTTATTTCTAGATCTTGAAGATCACTATCTGGAAAAGGAATCTCTATTAGGAACCAAATTTCTACATCCAAAATCAATTTACAGGCCCTTCAGGACCATTGAAGATCAAAATGACTGGGAAGGACGAATGGCAGATGGATTTTTTGAGCCTTTTCTCAAAGATTTTTACAAGAACAGCATTGGGTTAAAAGACATACAAGATCCCTATGGGGGTATTCTGCTAGACAAATGTGGCTATCTAGATCTTCCTAGTTTCCTGGACGCCAGCAAACTGTTCCTGCAAAATAAGGGAATGTACGAGGTAAAGGTGTTTGACTTTGAAAAGCTATCATTTGAGGAGCAAGCGATTAGATATGAAGATGATGTGTTTGAAAAAATTATTTTTTGTGATGGATTCCAATCAAACCCATTTTGGGAGCTCCCATTTAGACCTGTGAGAGGGGAAATCATTGACATAAAATGTGATCTAAATACAGATTTTATCGTGAATCAAGGAGTGTTTATGATTCCAAAAGGAGATCGGGTTGCCGTTGGGTCCACCTATGATCACAACAATCTATCATTTGAACCTCAAGAATCAGGAATTAAATCATTGCAAGAAAGGTTAAAGAAATTGTATACTGGTGATTTCGATTTACTAGAAGCAAGGGCTGGGGTAAGGCCGGCAACTCATGATCGAAAACCCTACATAGGACTGCACCAGAAGTATAAAACATTGGGTATTTTTAATGGTTTTGGAACGAAAGGTGTTTCTTTAACACCATACTTTGCAAAACACTTCGTTGATTTCCTATTGGGTAATTGTGAATTAGAAGAAGAGGTAAATGTTCAAAGGACTATTTAAGTACATATTTCCTTTCTTTTTAGGATTGGGTGTTGTCCATGCACAACACTACACCACCCCATTTGGTCAAAATAGAATACAGTATAAAAACTTTGACTGGTACTACTACAGCACCAATAATTTTGAAATATACTATTACCCCGGTGGCCAGGAATATGCACTGGAAGCGATTGATTTTCTCGAAGATGAATTTGTTACGCTAACCGACAAATTGGGATATGCACCTTACAGCAAGACCAAAATATTTATCTATAATTCCATCCATGATTTACAGCAAAGCAATGTTAGTATCGACGGGGCAGTTTATACTATCGGTGGAAGAACTGAGTTTGTAAAGCTGCAATTGGAAGTCGCTTATCCAGGTCAGGCCAACGAATTCAAAGAGGATCTGATGTACCAATTG
The DNA here is from genome assembly GCA_013214445.1 of Ekhidna sp. GTDB lineage: Bacteria > Bacteroidota > Bacteroidia > Cytophagales > Cyclobacteriaceae > Ekhidna. The sequence goes on from JABSPG010000060.1 coordinate 7,169, forward strand.
GGGAGTACCTTAATAAACGACATGATGTATGGAGGTAGCTTGGCAGAAATATTTCAAAATAGCTATTTGCTTACACTTCCAGACTGGTTTATTGATGGAGCTGCTCGCTATCTGGCTTACGGATGGTCCAGAGAAATGGATGATTACCTGCGAGACTACATGGGCCGCAAAAGAATCAAAAAACTCAAGAGAATTGATGGAGAATCTGCTTCTATTGTCGGTCATAGTATCTGGAACTACCTAGCGGTGAAATATGGAGAGGGAAACATCTCAAACATTTTGAACCTCACCAGAATCATTCGAAAAGAAGAAAACAGCATTGCAAATACTTTGGGTGTTTCTTTTAAGACCTTTTTGAATGATTGGCAAAACTACTATCTGCTTCAGCGACTTGAGGTGGAAGAAAACTATGTAAGCTCTGACGAAGAAAATATTCTAAGACAAATTCGAAAAAACAAGGATCTAATAACCACAACCATTCGATTTAACAAAGATGCTGACAAAGTTGCCTACGCACTACTTAAAAATGGTCAGTATCAAGTCTATGCAACCGATCTCGAATCCGGAAAAACAGAAAAAATTGCGACTGGAGGTTATCGAATCAATGGTCAAGACGTAGATGACCACTTGCCACTTCTGGACTGGCAAGATGAATTCACCTTAGGAGTTATTCTCTTTAAACGAGGCTTTTTGTATTTGAATACATTCAATCTAGAGACTGGGGAAAAAGGACAAAAACCACTCAGCAGATTTCGACAAATCGAGAGTTTTTCATTCAATGACAATGGACGATTAGCCGTAATTTCTGGAGACATTGATGGTCAAAATGACATATTCCTTATCGCAATGAACCGAAATGCTTTGAGACGGATAACCAGAGACACGTATGATGATTTAGAACCCACTTTTGTTCCCGGTACAGCAGCCATTGTGTTTAGTTCGAATAGAGAGTATGACTCTGTCCGGGTGGCTGATGTCCCACTAGAAAACCTCACAAAAACATTCAATTTGTTTGTATACGACTTAGACACCACCACCACCAACTTCTATCGATTAACCAATACCTATGGAGAGGATCGCAAACCCTATGCGAAAAACATTAACGAAGTTTATTATCTGAGTGATCAGCAAGGGATATCGAATCTTTATCGGTACAATCTGTATGATTCTATCACTACTCAGGTTACCAATTTTGATAAAAGCATCATAAGCTACGACTTACATTTTGACCCTGACCGTCTGACTTATGTGATGCTGGAAGAAGGAAAACATCAAATATACCTTGACAGTACAACCAGCCTAACTTCAAGCAAGTTTACAAGTACTACTCCTCGAAAAACTCGTGAAAATGCCATGAGAGTGGTGAACAGAGTGCTGAAGTCGGCTGCAGAAGAAAGAGAAGAACCAGAGGAAGAGGAAGTTGTACTTAAAGATCTATTGGATACCGATGACTTTGTCTTTGAAGATGAACCAGAAATAGATTCGGAGATTTCTGAAGACCCAAATTGGATAGATACAGACAACTACATTTTTGAAGATGAAGCCACCGAGATCTCATTTCAACCAGAATCCTTTTTTAGTAAATATCAGAGCTTTGAGCAAGAAAATGAGCGAATGGGCCCGATCAGGTACCGACCAAGGTTTACATTCAACAATGTAATCACTTCCTTTTTATGGGATCCTTACCGGAATTTCATGATGTTCATGGAAACAGAGATCAACGATGTGCTGGAAAACTACAAGATAAAAGGTGGTGCACTTATAAAAACAAATTTTCAGCAAGGAGACATTTTTGCTGAATTTCAATATTTGAAGTATTGGATGGACTTCAAAGCAAGGATTGATAGAAAGACGTATATCCTAGAAAATCAGTCTTTTGATGACAACCTACAGCACAAGTATCAGATGAGCAGGTTGCAACTCACCGCTGCACTGCCAGTCACCCATACGTTTAGAGTTGAAGTATCCCCATTTTACACAGAAACATCTTTTACTAACCTCAACTTTTTGAGTGTAACCGGACAAGCTTCAGAGCAAGCTGCAAACAGCCGAGAGAGGTATTTAGGAGGTACCTTCTCCCTGGTGTTTGACAATGCGATTGAACGATCATTCAACCTATATCAAGGTACACGAGCGTTAATAGATTTCACCTCTTATTTTAATCCTGAGAATTCGAATCTAAACTTTAGTAAGCTGAGGATTGACCTTAGGCATTATCAAAAAGTACATCGAGAAATTACTTGGGCAAATCGTCTGATGTACGGAAAGCAACTTGGACCCGCCAGGAAAGATTTCATGCTTGGCGGTATGGATAACTGGCTTTTCGCCTCGCAGAATATACAAGGTGAAGAAGATCCGTTGTTCCTTGGAAACAATCAGGATAATAGCGATATCCTCTTCAATGAATTTGTAACAAACCTTAGGGGACTTGATTTCAATGAAGCAAACGGAAGTGATGTAATCGTTTTCAACAGCGAACTTAGGGTTCCACTCTTTCAATATTTGACCAATGGACCAATCAAGTCCAATTTTTTAAGAAACTTCCAAATTATTGGTTTTGCTGATATCGGGTCCGTTTGGACAGGTTCCCCACCATTCAGAGATGGCAGGCCCATCACTCGACGATTTGAGGCCGACCCTTTTTCAGCAGAGATTGTCAAGTTTCAGAATCCTTGGCTTGGAGGTTTTGGCTATGGACTAAGAACGGTGTTGTTCGGGTATTATATCAAATTTGATGTTGCTCGCCCCTATCTAGATGGCGAAGTAAACGACAGGCGATATTATTTTACCCTAGGCTTAGACTTCTAATCCAAGTTTTAAATTTGCACCATATGCAGCAATCAATGACTGGATATGGGCGTAATGAACGTACCAGCCAGAATCTCCTGATCAAAACAGAAATCAAGGCACTGAATAGCAAGTTTCTGGATTTTTCCCCGAGAGTACCTAAAGAGCTTCAATCGATGGAAGCAGAAATTCGCTCCATCGTGACTGAAATGCTAAAAAGAGGTAAAATCATGCTTAGCATCGAGTTGGAAAATGCTGATTCCAGCAATTTGGATGTGCAAATCGATGAATTAAAATTTAAAGCTTACTACGAGAAGTTCAGCGCATTGACAAAGGAAGTAGCGGATGACAGCACTGAATTAGTCAAACTTGCCTTACAAGCCCCTGACGTAGTAAAACAACAGGAAATTGATCCTGAAAAGCTCCCTATCAAAGAAATCAGAGAAAGCTTAAAGGAGGCGATCAAACAATGCATTTCTTTTAGAAAACAAGAGGGTGATGCGCTCCAAATCAAATTAGCGGATTACATCGCCAACATACGAGACGGACTACTTAAGATCGCGGAGTTTGATGAAAGCAGAAGTGAGAACATTCGTTCACGTCTGCAAAAGAATCTTGATGAAATAAAAGATAGAGTTCAGGTAGATGAAAACAGATTCGAGCAAGAACTTATCTTTTACTTGGAACGATTGGATATTTCTGAAGAAAAGGTCAGACTAAGGCAACACTTGGACTACTTTGACGAAGTACTGAAAAATGAAAAAGACGCAGGAAAGAAACTTGGTTTTATTTCGCAGGAAATCGGACGGGAAATAAACACGATTGGCTCAAAGGCAAACCATGCAGAGATCCAAAGAACTGTTGTCAACATGAAAGACGAATTGGAGAAGATTAAGGAGCAAAGCTTGAATATATTGTAAAGAGACTGTCTGAAAAGTGTCATTCTGAACGAATTGAAGGACTCTTTGCATTACAAAGTAACTAATAATCAATTAGTTGAGATTCTTCATCCCTCAGAATGACATACAAAATAATGCTTTTAGACAGTCTCCTCCTTTGTCCTATCTGATGGCAAAAGTTACTTGGGTTTTATCCCAACTCATCACTACATCACCAGATTTTTCAATGTCTATAGTAAACATCTCAACTACATCATCAGTAGTTGATGTTTCAACGCTTACCCTTAGTACATCATTAGCTTCTTTGTACTCATCCCATTTACTATTGAAAATTATCGTCCACTTATCTTCGCCAGGAATGGTAAACAACCCATACTTACCGGCTGCAAGCTTTTGACCTTGCACTTCTACATCTTCAGATAATTCAATCCATGTAGATTCATTTGCACCAGTCCTCCAGACTTTTCCGTATGCTTGCAAACCACCGAAAATTTCTCTCCCTTTTTTAGATGGCCTACTGTAGTCAATGGTGACTTTTGATCCATTGATTTGCTCCGTAACCTGTGCAGGGGGACTCTTTCTCTTGCTCTTATCCTTTTGAGCAGTAGTAGTAAATACAACTAGCAGGCTTAGCGCTAGAAATGCGATCGGTTTTAAAAATTTCATAATTTTAATTTCAGTTTGTGCGAATATGCACGTAAATCTGGCACTTATGTTTTAGCACGGTCGAAAGAATATGATTCTCAATGCTACAATTGTCCGTCTAATTACATCGAATAAAAGTATCAATCTGTGGAAGGATATTGAATTCGTTGCTTGAAATTGCTTACCTTTCTTTTAGTGAAATACATTGATAGTATCACCAAAACTCAAACCAACCTATCATTATGAAAAACTTAGCAATCATCACGTTAGCATTCTTGATCTTCTCGTGTGGATCAGAGATAAAAAAAGAAAATAGGCACTTGGTGCAAGCAATCGATTACAAGGTGAAAAACATCGATCATAATCACCGAGTGAGCATCATCGAAGATGATTTTGTATCCGCTGACTCTTCTTATAAAGTTCGTGGGTATTACAATGAAGGTAGGTTATTGAAATTAGTTGGCATCATCAAAACTCCGCACTTTGAGCGTGACGATTACTTCTACTTTGAGAATGAGAAACCAATATTTTCAGGCCATATGATGAATTTCCGAGATGATCGCCTAGCCGAGGAGTTTAAGTACTACTATCAAGGTGAAAAAATTGTAGAAAGTCTCTTTTGGGAAGATCACTATAAGCCTGGAAAAAGATTTCCGCACGAGACCTTTGAGGAGTTTGAACCTGACATGGATAGCCTTATGAATGAAGAAAGAACCCGGATGGCTTTCTTTCTAGCTAAGCTGGAAGAGGAGGGGTTTGAGATAAAACACATTAATGAAAACCTAGAAGCTAACAGTAGCCGATGACCATAGCAGAAGCCCAGCAAGTTGTTGATGACTGGATAAAAAGTAAAGGGGTTCGTTACTTCAATGAACTGACCAATATGGCAGTTCTCACAGAAGAAGTTGGCGAGCTCGCAAGGTTAATGGCCAGAACTTATGGGGAGCAATCTTTCAAAGAGTCCGACAAGAATCGTGACTTAGGTGATGAAATAGCCGACGTTCTCTGGATTTTGATTTGTCTTGCGAACCAAACCGGCGTTGACCTAACAGAAGCACTTCAAAAAAATCTGGAGAAAAAGAACAAAAGAGATTCAACAAGGCACTTAGAAAATGAAAAGCTGAAGTGACCTTGAAACAGGTCTATTTAGCTAGTCCAGAAGACTTACCGGAAAAATGGGTTGAAGCTTGGAATAATCGTGATGCAATATCCATTGCGAGTCTATTTACTGAAGATGCCG
>JABSPG010000599.1 GCA_013214445.1 Ekhidna sp.
CATGAAAATGTCAACGTAGCTGAACTGGAAGAAAAGATTCAAGCACTCCCTCCCAAGTGGGCTGCACCTACCACCGAGCGTATCTTTAATCAGACTTTTGAAGAGTTTACTGATGGTCATTCCTGGAAACTGGAACTACAGCCTTTGGCAAACATCTACATTTCTGAAGCTCCAGGTTCCCATCCCTTTGGCCCATCGGGCAATTTTCTCTTTGTAAAAATATTTGCTGCTATTGGCATCTTGGTCCTAGTGCTCTGCGCCATTAATTTCATAAACCTCTCCACCGCAAGATCCGCCAATAGATCGAAGGAAGTTGGGGTAAGAAAAGTGCTAGGTTCTGTGAGAAGTCAACTCATCGGTCAATTTACGATCGAATCGATCCTGTACGTTTTTGCAAGTACGGTCTTCGCATTTATAGTCGTCTATATTTCAATGGATTGGTTCAATGAAATAACTTCAAAAGAGATGCGTTTGAGCACCCTGTTCGAAAGCTCCCTTGCCATTGGCATACTTGTGTCGTTTATCGTGGTGCTAGGCATATTATCAGGGTTCTATCCTGCATTTTATTTATCCGCTTTTCAGCCAATCAAAGCTCTAAAAAGCCAATCTTCACAAGGGTTCAAAGGAACGTATTTGCGCAATGCACTAGTCGTATTTCAATTTAGTATCTCCATTGCGCTCATCATCTGTTCCTCTTTTGTGCAAAAGCAAATGTCCTTCGCTTCCAAGCTAGACCTGGGATTTGATAAACACAATGTTTTGCACCTGCACAACATTGAACAATTTGGATTCGAGACCGAGAAGATCAAGTCAAGCCTTAGTCAAGTTAGTGGCGTTCAACTAGTTGGAAAATCATTTGGTGTACCACCAAGTATCTGGTCCGGAGATCGCTATAAGGCCGTAGAAGGAAATGAGCAAGTAATCCAATTCAGCAATTTTCGTACAGAAGGAGATTATCTTTCACTTCTAGGTCTGGAGTTTCTTGCAGGAAGAAATTTTGACACTTCTCGTCCAAATGATAAGTACAAGATCATTGTCAATGAAACAGCGACAAAGTTGCTTGGTTGGGGTGATAGCCAGAGCTATGATAAAGATTCACCTATCGGGAAGAAGATCGCCATTGCATCCGGTGATGAAGACCAATTTGAGGTCATCGGCGTAGTAAAAGATTTCAACATCAACAGCATTCGAGACGAGATCAACCCCCTGATCATCCTTCATCATGAAAATGATCGAGTTTGGGACTATGGTTCCGGGCTTGCATACTTTGCTCTTAAGATAGATCCCTCCTTGAATGATACACCACAACAACTCATGGGAATTATCGAACAGGTGGAGACGAGACTAGCAGCCATTGATGCTACCGTACCTTTCGAATTCAGTTTTCTGGATCAAGATTTTGAAAACACTTTTAGATATGAGCAAAAGATGGGTATGGTACTCAATCTATTTACCATCATGGCCATGATAATTGGCTGTTTGGGGCTGTTTGGATTAGCGGCTTTCAGTGCAGAACAAAGAACCAAAGAAATGGGGATTCGTAAAGTCCTTGGAGCCAGCAGTTCAGAGCTGGTTATGAAGTTTTCTTCAGAGTTTACCAAACTTGTAGTTATCTCCATTGTAATTGCCAGTCCACTGGCTTGGTATTTCATGGATCTTTGGTTGGCTGATTTTGCCTTTAGCACACCTTTGGAATGGTGGGTCTTCGCGGTAGCTGCGGCTGGTGCCATGATGCTCGCTGCAATGACTGTTAGCTATCAAGCCATTGCAACAACCAACAAGAATCCCGCTGAAACACTGAAGGATGAATAGCTAATCCAATTTGAACTTGCTCATTAGAATTAGGAAGACTACCCCGCAGGGTAAATTGTTGAATGTAAATTACATTACTTCAAGAATACTTACATTTATCAAATAGAAACGCTTTTGTCAGAATGGATATCCAAGCAGAGAAAATAAGACTAATCGAATGGCTTGCAGGACTTAATGATACTAAGACACTTAATGAGTTTATATCACTCAAGAAAAAGAAAGAAGCGGATTGGTGGGATGAGATTAATGACGAAGAACGAAGGGAAATAGAGGAAGGTCTTGAACAAGCTGATAACGGCGAATTAATTCCTCATGAAGAAGTCATGTCAAAATACAAGAAATGGCTTTAGAAATCGTCTGGACTAAACGTGCGCAGAATGGATACGAAAACATCATTAATTATATAAAGACCTATTTTTCTGACAAAGAAGTTCGGCGTTTTGTGCATCAATCCAATGAATTCCTCAAGTTACTCAGTCAATATCCAGAATTACTAGAAAGCACAAAAAGCCATAAGAATTTACACAGAGGGCCTATCAACAAATACACCATCTTAACCTATCGGATCAAGCCGAGAAAGAAGCAAATAGAGCTTATCAATATTCGTTCAGTGCGACAAAAGCCTTTGAAATAGAGGTGAAATCAGAGTAATGAAGCGGTATACTTGGCTAATCATGAACTAACAAAACTCCCAAGAACAATACTGCAATTAGGAAATAACCTATCAATGTATTAGTATTGCAATACTGCAATTAGGAAATAACCATGGGAAAATATCAATTAGGTGAATTTGAAGAGATCGTTTTGCTGACGGTAGGTGTCTTGTTTGGAGATGCTTACGGGGTGTCAATCAAGCTTTCCATCGAGGAGAGACTCAAGCGATCCGTTAGTGTAGGGGCACTACAGTCCGCACTGAAAAGATTAGAACAAAAGGGATACATCTCCTCAAAGGAGGGTGAATCTACAGGGGAGCGTGGCGGCAGGCCGAAGCGCTACTTTCAACTGACAGCCTCCGGAAAGGATGCGATCGAGCATGCAAGGGAGGTACGGAATCAACTGTACA
>JABSPG010000600.1 GCA_013214445.1 Ekhidna sp.
TCAAGGCTTGATTACTCCATCCATTGCAGGACCAGAATTGATGAAGTCAACCTTGCTTCCCGTAAGAATCATTATCTACACCATTGGAGGAATTTTTAACCTATTGGAGTTTGGCCTTTTGACAAGAGTTAGCTCCGTTCCCCTTATCATCACAATGTGTGTTATTAACTTTATTATGTTGGAGGGAAGTCTAAGAACGGAACCTTTTTACTTGTTGCTTATCTTTTCATCTTTCTTCTTTGTAGGAAGCGGAAGCATCAGTCTCGATTCATTCATCTACAGGAATCTATTCAGGAAAGTCAAATGACTTCAAATGGGAAAAAATAGATGCAACTAACAAGAACTATAACCATATGTCTAGCCACATCACTAGCTAAGCTATTTGTAATGACTGGTGCTATCTTATATTTTTATAGAGATTTGAAAGCCTAGCGAACAGGTATAGCCTAAGAATAATCGACTGGCGTTAGATCAATAAAAACTACCTCCTATGCATAAGAAGATTATTAAATCTGTCTCACTAGTGCTTGTCTTGATAGTTCTTGTGCTATCGGGACTATATATCATTCCACCAGACCAAGAGACAATTGAATATGAATATGCTGATATTGAAAGCAATCCGCTAATTAATGCCAAAGTTGGCTGGTACACAGCAGATAATAATCGAAACTATCAGGTAACATGGGGAGCAAAAAAAGGACTGCAACTTAATTTTTTTGACTTTAGTAGAGATAAGTTAAAGAGTCTAAGACTCACTCATATTAAAGACAATGAATTTGATACCGCCAATAATCTCGAAACAACAGAAGTACGATTTTCAACCCATCAAGTAGATTCCGTTCTAAGTTTAGAGGTCAGTACATCAAAGACGAAATTTAGGGCAACTAGACAGGACAGTTTATACTACAATCAGCAGGAGGTTCAATTTTTTAACGGGGATCATAGAATAGCGGGACTACTGCTATCACCTTTTGGAGATGATAAATCTACTGCCATAGTATTCATTCATGGATCCGGAGTGAGTGATAGGGATAATTTCTGGTATTTACATCAAGCACATTTTTTGGCGAAGAGTGGCTTTACTGTCTTACTTCCAGACAAAAGAGGCTGTGGAAAATCAAGTGGTGAATGGCATACAGCTTCTTTCGATGACTTTGCAGATGACATCTCTGCAGCACTGGATTATCTAAGAGAAAAAGGAAAATCCGAGTTCTCCAAAATGGGTGTAATAGGCATAAGCCAAGGGGGATGGATTAGTCATCTAGTAAATCAAAAAGATGAGGATCTAGATTTTGTGGTAGACGTGGTAGGTTCATCTACAACTCCAAAAACACAATTGCAATATGAAATTTTTAATGACATCAAAGGCAGTGGTGCTCCCTCATTTATCGCTAAACCACTCTCGGTAGTTTTTGCCAAAAGAGCTAGAGCTAAGAGAAAAATTTGGTGGGATAAAAATGGAGCTTTTGATCCAATCCCTTTAATGTCTAATTCAAGCATACCCATTTTGAAAATATTCGGGAGTGAAGATGAAAACGTACCACTAGAAAAAAGTATGGAAAGAATCAATCAACTGATGGAGAAATATCCAGAGTCACTAATAGAGATTAAAACTTTTGATGGCACTTCGCACGCACTATTTGATAAAGAGACAAATTGGATAAGAAAGGACTATTTGGAATTCATAAGTACTTGGATCTCTAGAATATAATTATAGCCAACTGAAGATTCGAAATGGGCTAATTAAAAAATGATGATTATGATAAGCCGAACAATTGCTTTATTATTTACACTGCTTTGCTTTCTAACAGCTTGCCAACAGAATAGAAAAGAAGAAGCCAAAAAAGAAAAAACCCTAGCTCAGATCAAAATCCAGCGATATAGTGTCGTACATCAGGATTTAGATAGCATAGTACTATCTAGTACCATTATCAAAGAGTTTGACTCACTCGGTAAAGAAGCGAGCTCCATTTATTACGATACTAGAGATTCAGTTATGATGCAGTTTGAAAACAGCTACACGAATGGCAATAAAACCCGTGTGACCTGGCGTAATCGAAACAATATCATAGTTAGGTATGTGAACATGACTTACAATGATGATGATAAAATCATAAAGAGCGAGTCTTACAAACAAGATGGCGCGTTTGTGGAAGGCTACATTCATCAGTGGCAAGACAATTACAGGACCGAGAAAAAAGGTCCAATTACCGACAGTACTTTTAAACCCAATTCAATTTATACCTATACCGACTTTGATGAGTTTGAATCCTTGGTGGAAATAGACCTAGCAAACGATAGTTTATATGGTAGATTTCATTGGGAATACGTCCAATTTGATGAAAATGATGAGTGGCTGGAAAGGAGAATTTACTTTAACGATAGTTTGACAAGGTTGGAAAGGAGAGAAATGAAATATCAAAATCATTAGTATCAACCCTAACCGACGTACTTAAAAGTAGCGTATGCATATGAAACAAATTCAATAGTTAATCCAAAAGGTGTGTAAGTATATAACTGCCCGCTAAATCGTTCATTCAAATGCAACTCCCTCCCCGATCGAACTATCTTCAGAACAGGATTTACTAATGGAATGACGTTTCTATTTGAATATCCAAAACGTACCCCAACGCAGACAATCATCAATGATTAGATTTTTCATTCTTCTACTAATGCTATTCTGCAGCCTCCATGGGAATGCTCAGGACACAACAGCATTGAGGTATTTTGGAATTGGACTGGGAGCAAATCATGCGAGTATTCAAGATAAAGTGTTTTCACCGTTGGTTTATAGAGGTGTAAGCTTCCCCTGAATTTGATCCACTCAAAATCAGAGTTCCAAACCTAGTAAAATTCTTCAAGTACCTGTCTGGG
>JABSPG010000601.1 GCA_013214445.1 Ekhidna sp.
GTTGCAAATAACCCGATATAGGTTGAATGATTCTTAACTCTTCATCCATAAATACTGTCATCGGATAGCCGCTAAGTTGATTACCTGTCACTGCGTAGGCAATCTCATGTGTACCATTTCTTCCCGCATCTGGGATAAATTTGAAGGTATGCCCATTAAACTCCACAGGACTCTGAGACTCTGCATTGAACTTGATGGCATAGAAATTATCATTGATATAAGACGAAATAACCTGATTCCCATAGGTTGTCTTTTCCATTCGCTTGCACCAACCACACCAATTTGTATATAAGTCAATTAATAGTTTTCGTGGTTCTTTTTCATGCAAAACCATTGCTTCTTCAAAAGTGAGCCATTTCACCTCCTCTGTTGTTCTAGGCATATCAAATGCCGTACTCCCACAAATAATTACAAGTACAAATAGATATTTTAGCTTCTGCATATCGTTAAAACGAGGATTCACCCAAATTTAGTTTCAATCCAAAGAAAATGAAATGAAGATCGGTCTGTTATCTGACACACATGGCTACCTTGACCCCAAAGTCTTCAAGTATTTTGAAGGAGTAGATGAAATCTGGCATGCAGGAGATATTGGTACGATAGAGGTGCTTACCGAACTTCAAGCATTCAAACCTACTATAGCGGTATGGGGAAATATAGACGGTGGAAAGTTACGTCAAGAGTGCAAAGAAGGCGAAATATTTGAGCGTGGAGGAGTGAGAGTGCTTATCACTCACATTGCTGGAAAGCCTCCAAAATACAATCCTAAAATCCTATCATATATCAAGCAATACAAGCCGAAACTTCTGATCTGTGGCCACTCTCACATACTTAAAGTAATGCCTGATAAAAAAAACAATCTACTTTTTATGAATCCCGGAGCTGCTGGAAAGCATGGATTCCATAAGGTAAAGACGTTACTAAGATTTGATCTGGAAAACAACGAAATCAAGAATCTGGAGGTGGTAGAAATGGGCCCCAGATCTTCAAAACCAAAAACTTGAATCATTCTTTTGTCATCACATGGCTTGATTTTTATCAAAGAGCCAAGTGACGTAAGTCCTATCTAGCACTTCTTGACAAGTCTATCTTGATCTAAGAAATACTAAATAGATATGGCCGACAAAAACAATGGAACTGCAAGAAAGGCACTTACAGCTGCCGACTTGGAAAAGGTTAATACCTCTGAAGGAATAAAGAAGATTCTAAAAGAAAAGCACTATGACATTGATAAGCTGATGTTTTCTCTAAACTATGAACATGAGCTAAAGCAACTACAGATAGAATTAGTCAAACTCCAAAGAGATGTACACCTGAATAACCGAAGAGTGGCAATCATCTTTGAGGGGCGCGATGCGGCAGGAAAAGGTGGAAATATTAGAAGGTTTATTGAACACCTAAATCCACGTGCAATGCGAGTAGTTGCACTCAGCAAGCCCACTGAGATCGAGAAAGGCCAGTGGTACTTTCAACGGTACGTCAATACACTGCCCAATCCTGGGGAAATTACCTTTTATGACAGAAGCTGGTATAATCGTGCAGTTGTAGAACCTGTAATGGGCTTTTGCACAGAAAAAGAATACAAGACTTTTCTACTCCAGGTTCCAGAATTCGAGCATATGCTCTACGAAGATGGTGTTGAAATCTTCAAATTCTGGCTTTCAATTTCAAAACAGGAACAGAAGAAACGATTTGATTCAAGAAAAGATGATCCATTAAAACAATGGAAGCTGAGTCCAATAGATGAAAAAGCTCAAGAACATTGGGATGACTATACTAAATATAAAAAGGAGATGTTCTCAAGAACGCATATGTCCTACAGTCCATGGATTATCATCGAGGCAAACAATAAGAAAAAGGCCAGATTGGAAACAATCAGGTATGTGCTTAGCCAACTCGACTATAAAGGAAAAGATTTAGCAAACATTTCATTAGATCCGGATCCAGAAATTGCCAGACGATTTCACAGAGCAGCTGCCACAACAGATTAACACCCATCAAATAAGCAAAACAATTATGAAAAAGCGAGAAAGAGTGGAGAATGTAATGACCAAAGATGTTCAAACCATCAACGTTACAAACTCCCTAAAAGAAGCAAATAACCTCTTCAAGAAATACAGCATTCGACATATCCCGGTAGTCTCAGGTGATAAACTCATTGGTATCTTAAGCCAGACAGATATGCTGAGAATAAGCTTTGGCAACACTTTTGGCGAAGGTCAGCAGGGTTCCGATGAAGCAATCTTTGACATGTTATCGATCAATCAAGTGATGAAACATAGTCCTGAGACAGTGGGGCCACAAAACACGATCAAAGAAGCTTCCGAAATACTCACAAAGCGTGAATTTCATGCACTCCCAGTTGTCGAAGACGAAAAATTGGTGGGTATCGTAACTACCACGGATATCATCAATTACTTCATTGAATCATACTAGACAGCAAATAGTATAAGAATATCTAGCACATAAGAGAATGTAAAAGTTAGATATCCTCTCCCCTTCCATTCTCTCTTTCCAAACGTACCTCTTGGGCTGGTCAAAGCAAAATTATTTTCAAGCTCGTGCAACCTTTCTATTTCATTTACATCTATAAAAGAAATAATTCAAACAATTGTGATAATTTCATTTACATTTATGAATGTAATAGAGATGTAATCAAAATGAATAAATCGATTTATCAACTTGGAGAACTAGAGGAATTGACTCTCATGATGGTAGCAATTTTGAACAACGAGGCATATGGAGTCAAAGTAATGGATGAAATACATGAGCAAATAGGTAGAAAAGTGAATATCAGCGCAGTTCATACCGTATTAGACAGGCTTGAGAAAAAGGGATTTGTTTCTTCCTATATGGGTGGTGCTAGTG
>JABSPG010000602.1 GCA_013214445.1 Ekhidna sp.
CGTCTACTTCATTGTACGCTGGAATTAGGACCGAAACCATTGGCAATGCCTCATCACTTTGAATCTTCACTGGATGAGTCTTTTTCTTGCGTCTGCGATTCAGAACGGTCATGACAATTCCATATCCTACATAGGTATACAGGAGTATGATAAAACTGATTATTAGTAGTGCTTCCATTGTTTTTTATTTCAAAGCTTCTCCATCTGTACTTTGAAAATTTGTTAATCAGGTCGGATGAATGAAATAGGTGGCTTATTGGCCACAATAGATCGATAACTGGATTAGGCAATTAGTCTGAGCGAACTACAGGTCTTTGAAGAGTCTTCTGGTTATCATAGATTGCCTATTGCTATGAGGCTACTTCTTCTAATAATCAAGTTCCTGTTTTTTATTCTATCGCCTACCTCATCAAATGGGCAGAGTAGTACTGTTGCAGACCAATGAATTGACAAAATAAGGCTGAATATTAGTTTTTCCCACCAGCAAAAAAACCGCTTCATTTCTCTCCTAGTTGAATATGCTCAGGTAACATTAACAGATCCTATGTCTGCTATATGGGATACCTAAGCGTAGACGATACCTCCAAAAGCCACATGTATTTTATATTTTCAGCGCAGGGAAAGGCTATGGTTAAGAGTTTCTTGTGAACATTAAAATGCACGTTAGAACTAATGCAAATGTCACAATGGAAGAAAAAAGATTCGATCGCTAGAAAGCTATGTCACTCTCAAGTGACTGATAAGTCTGAAATTGTGTCTTCCCGTTTGCTCCCTCGAACGTAAAGGTTTGTATCTCTGCCCCTCTAGGGCCTTCGGTGTAAAGATTGACTTTATTCTCCCCTACTTTCAAGGGAACTCTACTGTAGTGGATACTATGTGGTATGGTCTGCCAATTTCTGGTGTCGGCCTGCTCGGAGGCAAAGTTTACAACCCCAATTAAGAACCCGAGTTTGTCATCCTCCTTTCGGACCTGATTCTCAATGGTCTTTTTCAAAGCAACTCGTAGCAGCCCTTTTCCAAGCTCCTCTAACATGCGTTCTCTGAGCGTCCTAAATGCAATGGCATTGATATCTTCGGCTATTTCTAATGGGTAGTGGTAGTTCTCAATTTCCAAGCTAGCCTGCTGGAAAAAAGGTGGTCTTTCTATGTATTTTGGAAATGCAACTCTTGTTCCGGTCAAATCCGAAAGGCTTGCATTACCATCGTCTCCCAAGTCGTAATAAAATGGAAAACTCAAACCAAATTCTTCATTTTCAAAAATGACCTGACCTCCTGATCCTCTTACGGCAACAAAATTGATAGACCACTCATCCTTCACCGGAGCTAAACCATTGTGCCAAAAGAAGACCAATTCACCACCAGCAGCCATTGGCTGGGCTGAATAGCTCATCCCTAACTCCTCGCTAAACTTGTCCAATTCTTCTGGAAAACCAGCTAATGAAGCTGTTCTTAGTAGGTCTTTCTTAAGCTGTTCTGGCGCAGCGATCTCGAACATCTCTGTATACTCCCCTTGATAAATTTCAAGCGAATTTCTGTAAGCGATGAAGGCGTTGTTATAGTCACCTGCAGCATCATAAATGATTCCAATCAAGTTATGTATGAAAGCATCTCTCTGAAATTTGCTCTCGGATTGATACTTATCCCCCAATTCGTAAAGTCTTTGATTCAACCTGCGACATTCAACTAGGGCAGATTCAAAGTCTCCCATCTTCAAAAAGTTCAAAGATTTGTAATATAACAGAATCAAATGCTCATGGTCTTCACCAGGATAGACAATCAGATTTGGATTCAGAAAATAGGATGCAGCAAAGTTGACGTAGTTTTTACGATAGTCTTCACCGAAGAGATATGCTTTTTCCAGCCAATCGTTACTTTCTTGATAATTCCCCAACAAATGGTCTACCACCCCATGATTAGCATAGTACAAAAATCTGGTTTTGCTTCTTGCTGCTTTCTTGTTCTGATCCAACACACGTGCCGCTTCTGAAATATTTCCATCCTCAAAATTCCTATTGAATTCATAGTTCAATTGATAGAATGAGGCACATCCATTCAGGAAAAAGACAACAAATAATGCATGAAATATGTGTCTAGACTTAGACATACGCTGGTGGCAGGTAATTGGGAAAGGGTTCTAAGAAAATGATCCCAGAAACCCTCCAATAATACTTAGACTTAGTTTTTGATGTATTTCTTGATCTCCTTGTCCCCGAGCCAAACTTTCTCGTTTGTCTCGATGCTCACTAATTCAAGATTAACCTTATAGTTGACAACCTTCTCTTTCTTGTAAGAATCAGTGACCGCAGTAATGACACCAAACATCATAAAATCGGCACCTAGTTCTTTTCCCCACTGAGCTTGAGTCTCAGGAGAAGCAAACTCGCCTTGCTCTGCTCTTTCTTGCCTTAGCTTTTCTCTAAAGTCGGAATTGGACACAACACGTACGAAACCTGAGTTTATAAACTCTCTCTCTACATCTTTGATAAACGTCTCACTTTCAATGTGCTCTGAGCTTTTATTTTGAACATACCCAACTATTACAACTGGTTTACGCGTATTCTCGATCTTGAAATTGTTGTGCCAAGGACGACCAGTCACATCTTGAATCATTTCTTCAGCTACCAGTTTAGAGTCCGTATCGTTCCAGCGACCGCTAAGATCTACCTGTTCATCTGGATTGATTCTTGTCACTTGTCTGTTACAAGAAGCAAGCACGATTAGTGCAAGCATTAGTCCGGTTAATTGCGTGATTTTTTTCATTTTGGTTCTTATTTCTATTTACAAAGATAGATGAACATTCACCTAAAAGTCTGCTGAAATTCTCAAGTTCAAAAACCTTGCCGATAATGAGTTGGGTACAGCAAAC
>JABSPG010000603.1 GCA_013214445.1 Ekhidna sp.
TATATGCCATAAGGATGATGGCTCCAAAATGATGTTTAGTGTTTCCTCCCGACCTTGGATCTTCAAGCATACTGAAGGCTTGAAAACCCTCGGGAAAGCCGTTGCTGTAGTCAATTTTATTTGGATTTCTTGGCATCCGAGAATTGTCTCAGATCTTACACAAAGTACAAGACTTGATTGTATATTTTGGTGACTTTATGAACAATTTATTATCGTGGAACCGATGAGGGTAGATTGAAACAATTGATCTATTTCCCTAGTGTAGCTTCCCTGTTGAAACTATGTGAATTAAGTGCTTTCCAACTAGAACGAATTTGCTAACTTTAGGGAAGCTCTCATAAGAACAACAATCTAACCCAATTATATAATGATCAAAACTCTGAAGAGCGTTTCGAGACTTCTCCCTACCCAAGCCCTGGGGAAATCAGCTGAAGTTCAAAACGCTAAGAAGGAAGCTGAGGAGCTGATGCAGCGAGAGTTGCACATGGTTCTTGAAAAGCTTAAACAAGTGCCTGAGGACCGTCTCCCCAGTCCCAAAATTGCGAAGTCCCTATCTATCCTCAAAGGAACGGTCTCAGGGATGTTGCAGAGTGTTGGCAAGGAACTGGTGGATTTGAGTGAAGCCTCGAAAATTGACGAGGTAGACGATCTACGCAAGAAGTTGTCGTTAGAGCGTTATGCAAGTCTCGTTTCTTCGGCAGACAAAGTCACACCCTTCGCTACATTCTATGAAATTAGAAAGCTAGTGGATGAAGCGGACCTCAAGAAACCCGAACTATACAAAGCCTATGGCGATGCCTTGTCTGCATTGTTCGGTCATAATGTATTTGAGGAAACTCTTTTGGGGAGAATCTCCAAGAAGACTACCATCTTGGGTGAGTCGGCTGGAGATGATAGTAATATGGAGCGGAAGAAAGTTGTCGTTTTCTTGGAAAACTATTCAGTCTGCAAAGCTTTGAACCCTTCTCTTCAAAAGAATGCTAATCTAGAAGCTGCTATCGATGAATTGACTTCGATAGTTTATTTGCAGAATCAAAAGCAAGCTCTTATCGACGGGACGATGGTCCCAACCGTAGAGGTGAAACAATATATTAATAATCTTATGGTCTATCTCAATGGCTTAACTGCTAAAGCTCAACAGAATAAGATTGTCTTGCTGACTGCTGCGGATGAGTGCTCTGAAGCCTTTAATGCAGCTTGTGCCAACTTACCTCAATGAGGTTGAACAGAATATAATAGGCAAGATATAGACAGAAGAATTACTGTGACGCCCAATAAGCTAGGTCGCTTATTGGGCTCATTTTTTCTAGTTTAACTATTTAAACTATGACGAATTGAGTTTAGGAGAACTCGAGCTGCCAGATCCTTCTGCGGTGCGTTCAGAAAGGATAAACTAGAAAATTTGAAATGCGACTGAATAGAATTGAAAGCGTCCCGTCTATCATTGCATAAGATTCATTCAATAGAGCCAATATGAAACCAATTCTCAGTCTACTACTTGCCGCCTTCACCGTTTTCTTCAGTTCTAGTTGTGTGCCGGATTATGGAGGTCCTGGAGGACCAGGTTTCGGCTATGTGGATGTTCCGTCCAATTATAGAACGGCCCCAGGCTTCACTGAGACTAATGCTCTAGAGAGTGAACTTGAGCATATGCATCAAGCCTTTAATAACACTTCCCAAAGGGTGGAGAAAGTTCAAACCACTCTCAAGACTGGACGTAAAGCTGCTGAAGCGGCGGTGTTCATGATCAATCGAATTCGCTCGGTTGAAAATCAAATAGTGCGACTTGAACGTGAGCTGAAGTCACTTTCTAAAATTCCGCAGCTGCGGATGCTCAAGCCTGTAGCCAAAGGGGTAGCGAGCTTGAAGACTAATGTGAATAAGATCCGTGTGAAAGCTGAAAAACTCAGGGATCAGAGAATTAAGCCGGCCATCAGGAAGATGAAATCTATGGAGAGCAAATTGGGTGCTTTGAATTCCAGGCTCGAGCTTGCTGCTGCAGAGACTGCCGCTACTAGGCGCCATTTGAGAATGCTGAAGAGCTTTGTCATCAGGCAGGGAAGCCCGCAGAATCAGGTAGACTTCCTTGAAGCTCTCTCGAAGACACTGCGCTACCCTGTGACACCAGCGAAGCGTGCATTGGCTGAATTCGATAGTGCCTGTGCGGACGTCGAAGCTCAGGTTAACCAGTTTACCAGCCTTATGAGGGGGCTGACTAAGCTGAGTCCAGGTCTGGATAAAGTGAAGAAGAAGATGGAACCCATCGACGAGAAAGTAACAGCCATTGGCAAGGTTCTTTCCAAGAGCATGACCTTTAAGAATCCATTCGGAAAGAAGGGGAAAAAAGAGGTGACGATTTCTATCAGAAATGTGCTCGAGGCTCCGGGGGCGGTATTAGATATTGCTGTGAAACCTCTCATGAAACTTGCTGACAAGCTCTTGAGCCCCATTACGAAAAAGCTGAAATTCGATATGAAAGCTCCTGAGGAATTGCGTAAGATCTCGGCTCAACTTGATGCTATTGCCAAGAATCCTTTCAGCCTCAATGGACCGAGTGCGAAGTTTGATAAGCCAGCAAACATCCAGGCAATTGAAAATTTCCGTTTGGCAATGAAAAGATTTAAGGCGACGACAACTGCAAAACTTCCTCCAGCGCCCAAGCCCGTTGCTCAGCCCAAGCCGCTTCCTGTGCCCACTCCCAAGCCAGCTCCTGTAAAGAAACCGACTCCGGTCAATCCAGTAATGTTCATGGGGAGCTAGTGGTGCGTCTCCTCTAAATTGTGGGATAGAGTGATCGAAGTTTGATCCTTGAGTCGGTTGTCGTGAACTGCCATTGGATTGGCGTAGGAGATTCATTACATCTTT
>JABSPG010000604.1 GCA_013214445.1 Ekhidna sp.
TGTATTTGACGGAATTGATCTTACCTACGCAGAGGGTTTTGAAGACGGAAGCAATAGAGCAAACCCCAATCTAACATGGGAAGTGTCTCGCACATGGAATGGTGGGGTGGATCTCGTCCTTTGGGATGCAAAGATCCAGTTGAATACTGACTACTACCTAAAGTACACAGAGGATTCACACTTTGGGCAACCTGTTCCAAGGTTTCTGGGAGGAGGTAGTATCAGAACTAACTCTGGCAAATTTTTGAATAAGGGAGTTGAGGTAGCACTAGTTCACCAGCATACTAGTTCCTCCGGATGGTCTTTTAGGACCACCGCCAATGTAAGTTTTAATCAGAGTGAGGTTTTGGAGATTCCTGAAGATTCCGTTTTTAGAGGTAATAGAGAGAGTGGGTTTGATCAGCAATCGCATATTCTTATTCGAGGTGATCAGTTGGGCAACTTATGGGGATATGAATATTTAGGTCCAAAGGTTGGAGGAGCAGACCCGATAGCGGGGGAGATACCTAGCATTCAAGAAGGAGATGCAATCTACAATGATAGGAATGGTGATGGTCAAATCACTATTGGGGATATGACTGTCTTGGGAAATGGTCATCCCAACTTCACGTGGGGTTTCAATTCCTTTGTTTCTTTCAAGGGTTTTAATTTGAATGTATTCATTCAGGGCGTTCATGGAGTAGATGTATTTAATCTTCCTAAACATGGACTGTTGGGAGGAGGAGCAGGTGTGCTAGATGCCACTTCTACAGAGATATTGAATAGCTATTCGTTCGACGGAACCCTTCCCGCTTTGAATGCAAACTTTAGAGCTCAATCATCCTTATTCGTGGAAGATGCCAGTTTTATACGGTTCAGAAATATTACGCTTGGATATGATATGCCTAGGTCAGTTTTAGATCGCTTGGGATTGGCAAGCATGCGAGTTTATGGAGGTGTTCAGAACTTGATAACCATCACCGATTATACGGGCTATGACCCTGAAACTAAATCAGGGTCTCTAGCTGCCCCAGGTGTAGATAGAGGTTCATTTCCTGTGCCCAGGACCTTTACTTTTGGAATTAATTTAAGCTACTGAAATGAAGAATAGCATGAGAAATTTAAGAACTTTCCTTTTGATTACTGCACTTGGATTCAATTATGGATGTAGTGATATTTTGGAGGAAGAGTCAAGAGATGCTTCTACCATTGAAAACTTCTTTCAGACCACAGATAACCTAGAGGCTGCCATCACAGCTACTTATAGACAGCTTACTGAAGATCCATGGAATAGAGGTCTAAGTGGCGCTCGTCATCGAACGATTTTCTGCGGTGCAGATGACTGGACTTCCCAGCCAGGTGGGAACAAAGGAGACTTTAAAGAAGGGGATGAGCTTGGTATACGTTCATCAAACGTGGCTATTTCCAATGCTGGTTGGGGATTGTCATATGATGTGATTCTGCAGGCTAATTTTTGCATAAAAGGTCAAAGCGATTTGATTGGCAGAGGAGCAGATGAACAAGAGGTGAATCAAATTGTGTCTCAAGCTTACTTTCTCAGGGCATGGGCCTATTTCCGATTGGTTAGATTGTATGGAGGCGTGCCTATCGTACTTCAGGCTGAAAGTGGTCCTGCAGATTTTGGCATTTCTAGAAGTACAGTTGAAGAGGTCTATCAACAGATTTTGAACGATTTGGAGGTTGCAATTGAGGACTTACCTGAAGTACAACCAGAACGTGGAAGAATCAACCGGTGGGCAGCCAAAGCGCTCAGAGCGAATGTCTATTTGACTATGGGTAGCTGGCCACTAAAGCAAACTGACAAGTTTGCCAATGCGCTTGCTGACGCAAATGATGTCCTGATGAACGGTCCCTATCAATTTGAGGAAGCGTTCGCGCCCATGTTTTTGAGAGAAAATGAGGATACCAATACCGAATATATCTGGCAACTGAAGTTCTGCAATAACATTGATTGTCAAGGGCAGCAATTGCTGACCCCTTTCGCTTCTCAAACTACTAAGCCTGCGGAGCTAGGTGGGTTTCAAGATATCTTCGTTGAAAAAGCTTATTTCAATAGGTTCCCTGAGGGAGCTCGCAAGGATCATTCTTTTTTAACGCAGTTGATATACGAAGATGGCACGATCCAGCCTTGGCAGGAATTTATTTGGAAGCATCCGTTCTTTAGTAAATTCTATGATGGAGGAGTAGATAAGAATGCTCCGGTAGAATCTCAAAGAGGTACTAGTGCTCCTATTTCTGATTTGGATTACCCCATGATTAGAATAACAGAAATGATGATGATTTACGCAGAAGCTAATAGTATGGGGGGCGGAGGAGATGCTGGAATAGCTCTCAACTACCTAAATATGGTCCGAAGACGTGGAAAAGGTGTAGACGTCAGCTCCCCAGATGTTGATGATCTGGCTACCTTCACTAGACAAGATGTTATTGACGAAAGAGGTTGGGAGTTTTTAGGAGAAATGAAGCGATGGTTTGATCTTATCAGAACTGAAACCTTAGCAGACGCTTTATCCGACAGAGATGCCGACGAGCTCCCATTGTTAGGAGATCCCAACAATCAGAACTTATATTATCATCCATTGCCTGATTTAGATCTGCAGATCAATTCGAATTTGACGCAGAACCCAAGATAATTGCTTTTTACGTGAATTTTAAAAAGGGGCAGTTTTTGACTGCCCTTTTTGATTTTCAAGCAAATAGATGATTGATTCACCCCAGTTGATTGCAGTCATAATACCCCTTTTGGGGATTTCGAAACGGTAGGTTTACCTGATGACTAGTCCTAAATAAGCGTTACAGTTTTACAAGGATAAATAATTAGATAGCATCGAGGATTACTTCGGTGCTATT
>JABSPG010000605.1 GCA_013214445.1 Ekhidna sp.
GGCAAAGGTTCCATGTACGAAGGAGGCATCAGGGTGCCATTTGCAATGCAGTGGCCTTCAGTTATTGCTGGCAATACTCGTTATGAAGAACCCATTATTTCGCTGGACATGTTTGCCACAGCAGTTGCCTTGGCAGGAGTAGAACCAAAGAAGAAACTGGATGGGGTCAATCTAATTCCATACCTGACAGGAGCGAGCGAGGGTGCACCACATGAAATACTTTTTTGGCGACAATATGATTCTGATGGCCTTGCGGTAAGAGCCGGAAATATGAAGTTGGTCAGAGATAAGAACGGAGAAAAAGAACTCTACAACCTCCAAGATGATATTTCAGAAACAATGCAGCTGGACAATGCTGAAGCCTTTGAACAGCTTTCAGCACAGCATCAGGAATGGAATAGCCAAAATCTTGATCCAGTCTTCTTAGGGCTGAGACACAATGAACTATATAATGAACAAAATCCTGACCGATTTGAGAATGTTGAGAAATACTAATCCAAGTGTAATGAAGCCGCTGAATTTATTCTCTTTTCTTTTTTTAGGTATTGCATTCGCTGCATGTCTGGATCAAGGTGATGATACGTACTATATCAGTTCATCAAATGGAGATGACTCGTATGATGGTCAGTCTCAGGAAAGGCCCTTTCAGTCCCTTGCCAGGTTGCAGGAGGTGGAACTGAAATCTGGTGACAAGGTATTGTTGGCTTCAGGCGAAACTTTTACAGATCCTTTGATTCTAAACGGTGTACATGGAGGAGCTGAAGAGCCAATCAAAATAGCAACATATGGTGATGAAGGTCCGGCAAAAATCCATACAAAGGGACATATGAATGCCATTTTGATAGAGAATTCCAGCTTTGTGGAGGTTGCCAATTTGGAAGTCTCTGCCCAGGTCGGAGCAGAGGCAAATGATCCTGAAGTAAGTGCCATGAGGTGTGGTGTACTGGTAAAGGCATCTCAAGAAGGGCTGTACGATCATATTTACTTGAATGACCTAGTGGTAAAAGACGTATTTTACGAAGCGCAAGGATTTGTAAGACCCCAGGGGGAAGTGAACACCGCCAATGGAACCCAGAATTACGGATGGGGGATACGAGTTATCAACATTACAGACTCTGCTACCATCAATGATATGGTCATTGCGGGATGCACTATCCAAAATGTAGCGCACACAGGTATAAAGTTGACTTCAAGACAAAAGAACCAAACCTACGGGATTACCAATTTGAAGGTCTATGATAATGAAGTCTTGGCAGTGGGAGGTCCCGGCATTCAAATGTCAGGCGTACAGCATGGACATATCTATGGCAATAAAGTAGATAGATCGGGTAGCCCTGATGATCCACGAAAGTGGGGAAGAGGGAGTGGCCTTTGGACGTGGGGCTCTGATAGAGTACTGATAGAAAGAAATAGGTTCACCAATGCGAATGGGCCAAAAGACTCTGCTGGTGCACATATAGATTTTAACTGCTCCAACGTGGTGATGCAATACAACTTCAGTGCAAACAATGCAGGTGGTTTTTGTGAGATTCTGGGTAACAATTACAACTGCTCTTACCGATACAATATCAGCGTCAATGATGGCCATCGGGTCAAAGGTGTTAATGGAGGTAAGCAGGAAGGAAAGACCTTTTGGTTGAGTGCATTCACTGGAAAAAATAGAACCAGGAAGGGGCCATATCATTCCTATTTCTACAACAACTCCGTTTACTTGAAGGAGTCTATTGAGCCAAAAATCGCGATTGATCGTGTCGCCAATGGGGTACTCATCGCCAACAATATTTTCCACTTGGAAGGCAAGACCAAAGTAGTGAAAGGAGACCAGTGGAACCCCCAGACCCCTGGTGAGTGGATGGTGGATGATGTGATATTTCAGAACAATATGTTTCTAAAGGAGTCGAGCTGGCCGGACTACTACAACCTGAAAGACCAATCGCCCACCTACGGCGATGTGGGTTTCAGCAATCCGGAAGGGATGAGTTTGGAAGACTTCATTCCTACAAATACGGAGCTAGTAAAAGACAAGGGAATAGAGATACCTCAACTAGGCACAGACTCCATTGGACTAGTCTATGGACTTCAGATGGAAGAAGATATTCTGGGGAATAGGATTGAAGGGCTACCTGATTTAGGAGCAATTGAGATACAGGGCAGCTTGGATTGAGGTTGGGTTCATGAATAGCTCATTGATCGGTTTGAGAGTAATAACATTAGCTATGGTATTATTTGGGGCGTTTTCGCTGCAGGCGCAGCGCCCCAATATTGTCCTCATTATGGCAGATGATCTCAATGAGTATGTGGGAGCCATGGGGGTTTATCCCGGATCCCTCACACCCAATATTGATTCCCTGGCAGGTAGTGGGAGCCTTTTTTTAAACGCCCATTCCAATGCACCCATTTGTGCTCCTTCACGATCCAGTATGTTCACGGGTATATACCCTCACCGTTCTGGAAATACTGGTTTTAAGCACTGGAGAAAAAATGAGGCACTAGCCAATTCCAAAACCATTATGGAGCAACTCAGAGATCATGGGTATGTGACCGCAGGCGTTGGAAAACTGATGCACCAAACATGGAAGGCAGCTTGGGATGACTATGGTTTGAGACAAGACTATACGCCCATTGCTTTTGATGGAGAGAAAAAGGTAGGCTACCCCTCCATGCCAGAACCATTTCGAAATATTGGCCCATTGGATGCCACATTCGCGCGGTTGTCCGACGTTCCAGTAGTAGCAGCTACGGACGAGACGCCTGGCCATTCTGGTTGGTATTCGTTTCCGTATCGTAAGTCTTTTCGCTGTGTCAGCGAGCAAGACAGAGACCAGTTGCCGGATGAGAAGTCTACTA
>JABSPG010000606.1 GCA_013214445.1 Ekhidna sp.
GGGACCTTCACCATCCGAGTAAGAGCTAATTCAGGCACAGACCTAGACACAGTCAGGACAGTTTTGAATGGTGCGTTGAGCAAATTTGATGCAGAAGGTTTCGATGTAAAAGATCTTGAAAGAATCAAGGCAGGCCTTGAGACTGATTTTTATAACGGCATCAGTAGTGTCTTAGGGAAAGCTTTCCAGCTTGCATCTTACAATGAATATGCAGGAAGTCCAAGTTTCATAGAAGAGGATATTGCAAATATCAAGGCTGTGACAAAAGAGGATGTGATGAGAGTTTTCAGAAAGTACATCCTCAATCAGAATATGATCGTGACCAACTTTGTACCTAAAGGAGCTGCAGATTTGGCCATGGAAGGAGCTGCTGCTGCAGATCTAAAGGAAGAAGGAATCAATGAATATGGTCAGAGCGAAGTAATTGAGGAAGAAGGAGACTTTACCATCGTCAAAACAGAATCTACTTTTGATCGGTCTGTATAACCTGACTTTGGTGAAAAACCATTGGTGACGCCCCCAACGATCTGGACAGATCAAACAGCAAATGGAATATCAGTTTATGGTGTAGAAACGAACGAGCTTCCTCTTGTAAACTTCTCCATGAGAATTATGGGAGGTCATTTTCTGGATGATCCAGAAAAAGTTGGTGTAGCCAATCTAATGACGGATATTATGATGGAAGGTACTGCCAACAAAACTCCGGAAGAGCTGGAAGATGCCATTGGGCAATTGGGAGCTAACCTGAACATGTTTACTTCAAATGAATTCATTCAGGTTTCAGGAAACTGCTTATCAAGAAATTTTGAAGCCACGATGGCTTTAGTTGAAGAAATTCTACTCGAGCCAAGATGGGATGAGAAAGAGTTTGATCGAATCATTAATCAAACATTGCAATCAATCAAGCAGCGAGAAACTAATCCTAATGCAATCGCATCTGTAGTGATGAACAAGAAGTTGTATGGTGATGATCATATTTTAAGTCACCCATCTATTGGGTATGAAGATCATGCCAATAACATCACCATCGATGATTTGAAATCTTTCTATGCTGCCAATTTTGCACCTAATGTCACAAACTATCACATTGCTGGTGCCGTTTCTCAGACAAGAGCTATTGAGGCACTAGGTAGACTGAAGGATACATGGGAGCAGAAGGAAGTAGCTATGCCTACTTATGCTGTGTCAGCAGTTCCTGCTGAACCTCAGGTTTATTTTGTGGATATTCCAGAGGCTAAGCAGTCGGTCATTCGAATTGCAAGGTTGACTGTGAATGCGGATGATCCTGCATATAATGAGATAATGGTTGCCAATGATAGACTTGGTGACGGATCTTCAGGTAGATTATTCCAGATATTGAGGGAGGAAAAACAATTCACCTATGGTGCGTACTCTTTCCCTGGCAGAAGTGCAATGGCACCAGGAACTTTTACTGCCTACTCCAGTGTGAAGTCATCTACTACGAAAGATGCACTTGATACTTTCAAAGAGGTGATTGGGTCCTATGGCGATACCTACACCACAGAAGATCTTGAAAAAACTCAAACCGCGATGATCAAGGAAAATGCCAGGAATTTTGAGACACTTTTCAATCTCTTAGGAATCTTACAAAACATCAGCACGTATGGTTTACCGCAAGATTACATTGATAGAGAACAGCAAACAGTTACAAGCGCAACGATAGAGAGTATTCAGCAGACAGCTTCTGAATATTTTGACTTAAGCAAATACACGTTTGTGATAGTTGGAGACAAGGCTACACAGTTTGATAAACTGAGAGTGGATGGTCCTGGTGATCCTATCCTTGTGGATAGATATGGTAATGAAGAAGGGGTGATGTAACTCTGAATAATAATTTTGTGAAGCCCGTATAGATTCCTGTACGGGCTTTTTATTTTTACTTTTTTATGTTTGAAAATCTCAATTTTAAGCCGCTAGATGAAGCGATCTTTGAAGGGTGGTTAGATTCTGGCAGGTCAAGCAAAATCAGATTTGAATACTTGGTTGTGCTTTGGGATGAATCCCAAAAGGAATACCGTCCTGTTTATCTCCATAGCAGATCGGAAATGAACGAATATGCAGATGATTCATCACGAGTAGGAGATGTATTTGTTGCCGCATACGACCTATATACGGAATCGAAAGTCAGATGACCTGAATGATTCCTGTAGGAATCGTCAAGTCTATTTTTCTCCTTCTCTATTTTCTACAAGCGAGGAAAGCATGTGTTCTCCTAGTTTTATTGCATGCAGTGTTTTACTTCTAAAATTTGTAAGTACGACAACTCCTATCTTTCGTTTCTGCAAGAATCCGATGTAGGATTGAAATCCTGCAGTGCTTCCATTGTGCCATATCAAATTGTCTTCATACGTGTATCTTTTGAAGAGTCCAGTTTCGGTTATATTCCATCCTAAGCCAATATAGGAGAAAAGTGTCCCATTAATCATTCCTTTGTTTATTGGTTCTATACATGTTCTAGTCAGTTCATTACTACTGTCCATCGTCCAACTAAGGAACTTTGCTATATCTGCAGTGCACGATACAACACCTCCGGCTGGAGCAGCTGTATCAAGTGTCCAATTATCAACCTGTTTCCCTTTCACATTGAATCCGCCGGTTGCTGTGTTAGCTGTACTAAGTGATGTATGAGGCATCATGGCTCGGTTTAGGATTGTGTTTTGGAGTAGGCTTGCATAGCTATCTTTTCCAATTTCCTCTAATAGTAAGCCGAGTAGAATGTACCCAATGTTTGAGTATCTATACTTTCCAGAAGCTTTCAGTTTTGCATTCACTAAATCATTAATCAATTCTTGACGATTAAAATGCACCCATGGATTAGAACTTA
>JABSPG010000607.1 GCA_013214445.1 Ekhidna sp.
GCAAACAGCAGCCCATCTACTCCTTGTTCGATCACATCCGCCATGCCATCCACATCAGACGCTATGACAGGTATACCCAGTGCGCCCGCTTCTAGCATTACATTGGGCATACCTTCATAAAATGATGGAATGGCAATGGCATCACAGCATGCATAGTATTTGATCAACTCAAACCTGTCCAGAAATTCGAGATGAGAAAAAGACACTTGCGATTGCTCCAGCTGCTCCACAAGCCGTTCCTCCATCTCGCCGATCAGAAGCAAATGCAGTTCTTCCGTCAGGCTTGTTTTAGCCAATGCCTCCACGAAAAACTTGACTCCTTTTTTTGGCTTGAGTTGCCCCACGATTCCAAGGACTTTCTTGTTCCTGGCATGAGTCTTTTTCCAATCAGCGGAAAACACGACCTCACTTTGGCTTACCTGCCAATCATCGATTCCAATACCATTAGGCACATATTTTATACTAGCAGCTGGGATCAACTTCTTTACCTTAGCCGACTTTTGATCCGTGACGGTGAAAACAAACGTGGATACCTCTAGGGCATACATCAAGACATCACGTTTTCTAGGAGTGAATATCGAGGTATCAAAGTCATTCCCTCGCAAGAACGTAATCAGATTGGTATCCAGCCACTTTGCAAAAATGGGACCTGCGATCATCGCCAAATGCCCTCCGAAAGCAGCCACATAATCATAACCCGTCGAGTTTCTAAGGTAATTCCAAGCAATATTGAGTGTGTGGGGCTCACTTTCTTCAAAAGGGATGGTCACTAACCCTCCTCCCTGCTGTTGCTTACGAGCGATGGTGCCTGGCTGATTGGTGAAATGAATCACCTCGATGACTACCTGGTGCGACCTAAGACCAGCAATGATTCTATCGCACGATTGAGCCATGCCTCCACGTTGGGGAGGGTAGTTCTCTGTAAGCCAAAGGATTTTCATTTAGCTATCAAAAACAGTTGCTCCTTCGTCATCTCCTACAATCTCTCCGCTATCGCTGTACTCCAGACTGTCATAGTCATACCGATCAAAGTAAGAGCCGTACCAGATATAGGAAGTCATGAAGTAGTCATCTTCGTAATACTCTTCTCCTTCGCCTTCCTGCCGGCGGGTTGAATAATTTCCTTTTGCATTGAGTGGATCAAACTGGGCATATACTAGCTGTACTCCATCAAAGAATTCTTTAGGTCGCAAAATGTGATCACCGATCACCTTAAATTTTAATTTAACTTTTGCTTCATATTGTTCTTCCAACTCAGTCAATTCCACTCGTGGATCCACAGAACTCACGCTTTTATAGTCCGACTTAGGCAGTATCAGTTTGATGTAGCAATGATGAACCACTTTGATTTTGCTTTTATACTTGGTCTTTCCACTTGCGCTCCTTTTCGTCCAATCCTGATCCTTAATTTCGTCTTGCACCACAAATTGCAAGGCTGCTCCATCTGATAGCACCGTCTTAGCCACAATGTAGGTATGATTATACTGCGATTGATTTCGACCATTGATGATGCTCTTGACAGGGTCCAGTGCCTTCCTGGGATTGCGAAAGTCAAGGTTTGCAGCAAGTTTTGTCCTTGGTCCCGCTTTATCCTTGAGCACTTGCAATACCGGCATCAGAAATTCACGAAGGTAGTTGTTGATGTCATCGGTCTGCAGTCTTTTCCGTTCTCGCTGCAGCAGAATTGCCCCTAAGACAAATATCAGCGCAATGCCACCCAGGTACATCACCTCTGATGCAAAAGCAACGAAAACAGTAATTACCGCAAGCACGATAAGAAAGACTATCAAGCCCATATAAAGCTTCACGCGCTTGTCCATCATTCTATCCAGAACCGAAATGCTTGAAAAGAATTGGATCCAATCCTTGATCTTGTGCGTAGCGCTTATGGTCTTTTGGCTAAAAAACTGTGTTTGCTCAGGCGAAAGTGAGTTTTTGATCCGAGAGGTTTTCGACATGATTGAGGTGATTAGTGTATGATAATGTTAGCAAATTTTCATAAAAAGCTGAAAGCTGCTGATCAATTTTATCCCACGTGTACTTTCCAAGAAGTAACTTATGAGCGTTTTCAGCAAGAGTTTTGCTATGATCCGGATAATCGGCAAAAAGGCGAATGGCTCTAGCTAACTCGGCAGGCCGATCAGGCCTAACCAGTTTTGCATGTACACCATCCTGCAGAATCTCCCTTACCACGGGTAAATCCGAGGCGATTAGGGGAACCTTAGCAGCCATGCTTTCAAATATTTTTAGGGGCGAACAGCCTTGCTCCAGGTTTCTAGCACATTCTGTCAATGAAGCGATACTGGCAATGGCATGTTGGAGAATAGGGATCAAGCTCTTTTGCTTCAATCGATGCTTCCATATGACCTGATCTTGCAACCCCAATTTGGAGATCAGTTTGACAAACCGTTTTGCATGCTTCTCCTTATGAGACGAGCAGATGACCAGCTTTAACTCAGGTTTATCTCGAAGATACTGCATCGCTTTAATCAAGACATCAACTCCTTGCCAGGGCTGCAATGCCCCGAAGTAAACAATGTACTGCCCGGGCATCTTTCTTGGTCTAGCCGATATGGGAAAGATGGAAGCTCCATTTGGTATCACAGTCACTTTTTGATCACCTATGCCTCTCGCTACAATGTGATTTTTGATGGTATCAGATGGACAAACGATCCTATCGCACTCAAAAAGGCATTGATCTTCCAACACGCGTATCTTTTCAATCGTTGATCGACTAATCTCAGGAAATCTATTGGGCAGTTCAATAGATGGCAGGCCGTTAACTTCAAAAACTGAAGTAATGTGTGGTCTCTTCACGATTGGCAGACCGCC
>JABSPG010000608.1 GCA_013214445.1 Ekhidna sp.
AAAATAACTGTTGCAATTAATAAATAATCCTGTATAATACTTAACAAATAAACCACTGAGAAGGAATAATATAATGACTCATAAGTTAACAGCACTGAAAGGAAAATGGGCGATTCTCCTTCTTCCTCTTGTGGCCTTAGCACTCCCTGCTTCTGCTCTTGAGGAGGATAAGGTCAAGCACCTTAAGGTGGAGTTTGTTGTAGGGCTTCTCGCTAAGTCTCTCATTAGAGAAGAGAAGAAGGCTCTTGCTGCATGCCTTACCGTAGGTCTCTTAAAAGAAGTACATGACCAAATAGAAGGCTCTCATATCAGCGGCAGAGACCTGTTAGCTGATGCCGTAGGTTGCTATGCAGGAGTAAAACTAGGGGTTGTCATTCGCCCAACTTACATTGGATACACTAAGACTTGGACCTTTTAGAAGGAGAAGTATTGACAATGAAAATAGAGTGGTGTAAAACTGCTTCTAACTTAATAACTGAGAAGGAATAATATAATGACTAACGAAACAATGAACACCAAGAATGATGCAGCCTCGGAAACTTTAGAACAGAAGAGTATAACAACTGGTATAGAGGCAATACAATCACAAATCAACCGATACGAGGAGAACTTAGTAAATTCCCAAGAGACAGTAAACCTGATAGGAAGAACTATTCCCTTAGATTGGGACGATATGGAAATCTGTGCTGCTCAACGACTTGTTGCTCTATATAGTCTGAAGATGTACAAGCGCTTTATCTCTGACCTGGAAGCTTGTTTAGATGTCCTAGTGCAGCACAAGGAATCACTTTAAATTAACACTTGACTTGTTCCATTATCCCTGTATAATGGACCCATCTTCTAAACAAAAGGAAAACAACATGAACTCACACCCTAAAGGCCCATCTCGTGCGAATTGGATTAGCGGAGACATTGCTAACCTAGAAAAGAGGGTGCTTGCTAATTTTAAGCCAACAACAAGAAACCCTGTAACATATCTTGATGGTGACTTACTGGTTCACACTGGGTTAACGGAAAGCCTCATTAGCTGGAATGAAAGGTATCCTGATGCAATCATAATGTTTTCCAGAGAAGAAGATGTCCTAGCAGCTTCGAATATCTGCAATCAGTTGGATATTGCTGGACTTACACTTATGTGCTGTGATTATCCGTCTGGAAGGATTCCTAATTGGGAGCCAGAACCAATAGACTCTCAAATTTCACGCCTATTCAAAAGTGGTGCACCAAGTGTGCCTCAGCCAAGGGCGTATGATGAAGATGGTGTATTCGGACGGTGCTACGGAAGTCAATCCATATTAAGATGCTCAGTGCAATGACAGGTACTGGTGGTGTCCAGAGTATTAATGACGTAGTTGAGGACACTCTCCGCTTTTTCGACCACTTAACTATGTCTGTGGCTGAAGTTCAGGAAGGTATTACAAGCAAAGGCCCAATTTGGGCTAAATCAAAGAACCGAGCTAAGAACTGTGGTAAGCACAACGGTGCCAAGCTTAACAAGAAACGCCTTAAAAGGAGAAATGGACGATGAATAAAACATTACCTAGTGAAACATACGGGGACTTCACAGCAGACTTCCAAGGGAGCGCTGACGGGGATACAGAGGTGATTTGTATTGATGGAATGATGGTTATTCCCACCGACGAAGGTTGTACTTATATTACAAAAGAGCAAGCTAAACTATTTTTCAACTTAGAGGACAAATAATATGGCATTACGCTGGAGAAAGAATAATGGTTCATCATATGGACCGAACGGGAGTCACCTTGTTTTGGATGGTACGTATAACTTAGCAAGCATTGCTCAGTTTGCCAGTGATACAATATGTGCTACCAGAGGGCAGTGGTATTGGGCTTGTGGTACTAATGTACAGTTTGGGATTGAGCATGTTAACACATCTCGGGAACCAGTGGATACCGAAGCTGAAGCAAAGGCTGCCGCTCGTAAGTGGATTGCAACGGCTGTTAAGAAGTCTCGACACAAGGATTCTGTTCACAAGTGTGCTGTCAATGGTTGCTTCTCTCTTCCTAACGGAAGAGGCGGTATCTGTGGTGCTGTTAGGTGTGGACCTGATAGCCTTTGTGGCAGTAAGGATGATTGTGGGAACAAGGTGCTTGTAATCCATCAGGAGAAGGTGTAACCGATGAAACTCACTGATTCAAACAGCAAAGGTAAATGTATCTTCCAGACCAGAGGTGGTGTATACTTTGGCCTTACACCAGATGAACTTGATGAAGCTGAAGAGGCGATTGCTCAAGCACAGAACCATCTAGACAGTGAGCTCCCTAGGTTCCGGGTTGATTCAAGGAAGTATTAAATAATAACTTGACAATTAAAAGAGGGAGGTGTATACTTCCCTTACTAACTAAACAATAAAAGGAAAACATTATGAAAACTTCTCCAGAGCAAATTAACACAATGCACGACTTAATCATGTTTGGCGTAAACACGAAGGGTCCTTATCTCTTAAAAGTTGGTAACGCTTTAACCTGTGCTGACTGTAGAGCTGTTGATTCAATGATTGCCTCACTCGATTATGATTTCAAAGTTCCACTAGCATACGTTGAGCTTGATGATTGTGACACTGAATTAGTATCTATGCTTTCAGCTGAGTATATCCCATTTTTCCGTATGATTAGCGTTGTTGTAGACTCAGACGCTGAAGGTCAGTTCTATGATGTTGATTACTGTGCATCACTTATCGGTAACCAACCAACTGAAGCCCTCGAAGGATTAATCCAGGACCACTTAGATAACTATGTCCGCTCAGAGGAGTCTAGGTTGAACTTGACTGAAGGATGAGCTTTCACCTCTTACTGGGGACTGGGACAT
>JABSPG010000061.1:0-3478 GCA_013214445.1 Ekhidna sp.
TCTGAAAGACCATGTAAAGGAAGTTTTTCGAGTATCAGAGGAAGAAATCATCGCAGCAATGAAGCTGATATGGGAAAGGATGAAAATAGTAATAGAGCCATCATGCGCTGTACCCTTTGCAGCTATCCTTAAAAATCCGAAAATATTTGAAGGAAAGAACGTAGGTGTCATCCTTACTGGAGGCAATGTCGACTTAGCTAAGTTGCCATTCTGATGGACCGCAAAATTTTTGTGATTTGGAATCCTTTTGCTGGAGGAAAAACCAAACGCATATCTCAAGAAGTCTGTGGCGAGCTTCAAAAACGGGATCTTGTTTTTGAGTTGTTTGATACCGCCGAAACTGGTAGTGCTACTAGAACGATTGCAGAAAAACTAGATGAGACCTTTACTGATCTGATCATCATTGGGGGAGATGGAACAGTCAACGAATCCATTAACGGACTCAACCATGATATCCCGGTGGGAATTGTTCCGGCAGGCACTGGAGATGATTTCGTAAAAAATGTATTTCTTGGAAAATCCTTGAAGGATCGAATCTATACTGCAATAGAGGGCAAGTTGCATAGAGTTGATCTGGGAAGATGCAATGATCGAAAATTTGTAAATGGAGTAGGAATTGGATTTGATGGCCAGATAGTCGAAGATATGGCCTCAAAAAGAGTTCCTTTGCTTAGAGGTCACGCTGCATATTACTACCATGTGCTGAGAATTTTGGGAGGGTATAAAGAACGGATGTTTGAGTTTTCTATCGGTGATGAAGACTACAAGCAGGATTTGATTCTTTTGACCGTTGGCAATGGAACCACCTTTGGTGGAGGGTTCAAGCTAATGCCCGAGGCGGCAATTGATGATGGATTCTTAGAAGTTTGTACGATTGGAAAGCTCTCAGGATTTAGACGTTTCTTAAACATCGGAAAGCTCTCAGACGGATCGCATGGTAGCTTGGAGGAAGTGTCATTTCACAAGGTACGGAAGATTTCCATAAAGGAAAATACTCGACTATTCGCACACATTGATGGCGAGCGCATGGGGCAGCCGCCATTCGAGATTTCGATCCTTCCTAAAGCACTTCAGCTGCGAGTTAGCTAGATAATTTTCTATTACTCTTTTTGATCTAAAAGAATTAGCATTAATTCTTCCGCAGCTACTCTTCCTTTTTCTGAAATAAACGCTCGGTCTACGTTATCTCCTAGCTCAAAAACAATCGATGGGATACTATAAGACTGGTAGAAGTAATTTCTTGAAACCATCGTTGGAGTCACATGTTTGGAAGCAGACACGTTTGGCTGCTGGTTTACTCGCTCTGAAATGCGATTGATCCATTCGAACACAAAAAGGGCGTCCTCTTCCACGACGGTAGAGTCCAAAGGGTAGTATATGTCTTGCCATGTGGAATGAAAATCAGCAGCAAAAACAAATTTCAGCCCTTCTTCGGTTTTTGATTCAAGAAATCTTTTGATCGACCCAGTTTCTGGCTGATGGAATGATTGCCAGTCTCTGTTTAAGTCAATACCTCCAGTATTGTGTCTCCAATTTCCGTTATCAACCCCATCCGGATTCATGAGAGGAACATTAAAGATGCGAAACTTGCTACGAAAATTTCTAGCAAGGTCACTTTTTCCAGCGATCGTTTCCATGAAAGTTTTCATTGCTAGAAAGCCAGTCACTTCAGGAGGATGTTGCCTTGAGATAATCAAGATGGCCTTTTCCGCTTCTTCGCTCCCGATATCCAACATTTGAATAGCCCTACCTTCGACACTTTTTCCCACAGGGTATTGATTGGCATCTGGTTCTGATGCGAGAAGGTCAATCCAGCTCTGCACACGGGCAGAATTCCAGAGTTCTTGTGCAGAAATCCAAACAGGGGATTCATCGATATCCAAGGAAATGGTGGTTGTAAGAGGAACACTATCAAGCCCCCAACCGGACGAGTCTTCTACCGCAGTACTGGTAACACGAGAGGAATCCATGGGTAAGAACTCCATACCATCTGTACTTATCTTGGGATAATACCGACTTCTTGAATCTTGGTACGTCAATTGTATGGTGATCTTTTTTGGTTCCTTAGACCAGACTTGGAAAGCATACCATGGGCTGGGATTTATGGGGTAATTTTCAGCAGCTATTAGGGCTACAAAGTTGTTTTCTTCCTTTTCAATCACTCCATTTAATCGTGCCCCATCAAAAGTATTGGAAAAGAAAACAGTGCTGTCCGCAAATCCCCATATCCCCTTCCATTGTCTAGTAGTCGGTTTACTGGAAGTGTCGACTAATTCCGGCTGACTAGAAGAAGCTTCTTGCTCTGGTTTGTTGGAGCATGAGGAAATTATGAAGAGAATGAGGAGTATGAGGGGAAAACGCATTGTCTAAAGAGGTTACTATCAGGCTTTGTTTTGCTTTTTACTAAATCTGAAATATGCCCAAATAGTAACTGCTATTACCACAAGGCTGATAAATTGAGAATGAGACAGTACATCATCAACTATGTATCCCCGGGCGTCATCTCCCCGGAAAATTTCAATGACTCCACGACCAAGTGCATATAGTATGATGTAAATGAAGAACAGTTGACCTTCAAATCGTTTATGCCTCCGAAACATCAGCAGGATCACTAGTATGCTAAATATCAAGGTTGCAGAGTAGAGCTGTGTTGGATGTAGTGCAGTGTTCAATGGTTCTGCTTGTGAAATGGGATCGGTAAATGTCACGCCCCATGGTACATCTGTAGGAATGCCGTGACAACAACCAGCAAAGAAACAGCCAAGCCGACCCATGCCATGAATAATGCAAGCTGTAATTGCCAAACGATCCATCATTGGCCAAAGTGGCCATTTTTCTTTTTTGAAGAACCAGACGGTTACAGGGATAGCAAATAGCAATGAACCGTAGAAAACAAATCCTGTACGGAAGTTACGCTTTAGGTTTTCTAAGCTGCTGAAATAGTAAGATGGATTCTCCATATAGAAGAAAAGCTTTCCACCTACGAATGCTGCAAAAATGATCAAGATGGCTAGCGATTGAATCTTGTCTCTTTCTATCCCAAGATCCTTTTTCACGGAATTTGTCATGAAAAAAAATCCTAGTACCGCACCCATCATAATCATGAATCCGTACGTATGAATGGTAAACTGTCCTATGGAGAATAGCTCAGGATGCATATATCTGATGTTCGTTTAGGTGAAATTAGGTGAAAATACCAACAGAATTCAGATCTGTTAGTTACACTTTTGCAAGCTTCAACAAAAAACCCTATGAGATTATTTGATCTTTTGTATAAACAACTGAAAGAAAACCCACTTTCAGACGCATTTGCTCACAAAGTTCTTGGCTTTTGGAAAAAATACAGCACGAGTGACTCTTTGAAGATTGTCAATCAAATGGCCCAAGGGCTCATCGAGTTGGGCATCAAACCTGGAGACAAGATATCCATCATTTCAGAAGGAAGACCAGAGTGGTGTTTCGTTGATTTAGCTTGCCA
>JABSPG010000061.1:3488-12739 GCA_013214445.1 Ekhidna sp.
CCCCTGTATCCCACGTTAAGTACCGATGAATACGAAATGATTCTGCAAGAGGCAGAGGTGAAAATGATATTTGTCTCAAATGGTACGACCCTCAAGAGTGTTAAGGAGGCTGCCGATAAACTAGCGATTGCTGATATCTATGCATTCAACAAGATCGGGGGAGTAAAGAGCTGGGTAGATGTAATCCGGGAGGGGAAAGGAAAGAACAAAGAAGAGCTGGAAGCCCGAATGAAGGCTGTGAAGCCAGAGGATATCTGTACGATTATTTATACATCTGGAACATCTGGAAATCCCAAGGGCGTAATGCTGACTCATACCAATATTGTGAGTAATGTGATTGAGTCAGCTAAGGTGAGTACGCTGGATAAAGGTAAAGACCGAGCATTAAGTTTTCTACCACTCAATCACATATACGAAAAGACAGGTATTTACATCTATATCTTCAATGGCGCTGCGATATATTTCGCAGAGAGTATTGACACCATTGCGGATAATTTGAAGGAAGTGAAACCACACACTTTCAATACTGTCCCAAGGCTGCTTGAAAAAGTTTACGACAAGATCCTCAAAAAAGGAAGTGAACTTTCAGCAATCAAAAAAGGAATATTTAACAGAGCAATTAGTTTGGGTTTAACCTATGACCCCAACAAAAACCAAGGAACTTTTTACAATAGGCAGTTATCGGTAGCCAACAAATTGGTCTTTAGTAAGTGGAGAGAGGCATTGGGAGGAAACATTAAGCAAATTCAATGTGGTGCTTCAGCATTACAACCTCGCCTCGCAAGGGTCTTTTGGGCAGCAGGTATAAAAGTATTGGAAGGCTATGGTCTTACCGAAACTTCCCCAGTAATTGCTGCCAATAGAATCGATGCAATAAAAATTGGCTCGGTAGGGAAGGTGTATGACAACCTGCAAGTGAAGCTTGGTGAGGAGGACGAGATCATGGTTAAAGGACCTAGTGTGATGATAGGTTACTATAAAAATGAGGAACTAACCAGGGAGGTGCTTTCAGAGGACGGATGGTTCAAAACTGGGGACGTGGGAAAAGTAGTGGACGGATTCCTCCATATCACAGACCGTAAGAAGGAACTCTTCAAAACTTCTGGAGGCCTTTACATTGCCCCACAGCAAGTTGAAAACAAGCTGAAGGAATCCACCATTATCGAACAAGCCATGGTGGTGGGAGAAGGTGAAAAATTCCCTGCAGTGCTTATTGTTCCAAATGTAGATGAGGTACTTTCAAAGATTAGTGGGACCTATGAATTGATGGACATTGAGGACATGAAAAGGGATGCCAAGGTCAGGAAGCTTTTCCAGAACGAACTTGATCGAGTGAACAAAGCACTAGGTAATTGGGCCAAGATTAAAGAGTTTAGGTTAATTACCACTGCATGGTCTCCTGAGACTGGTGAATTAACGCCTACAATGAAACTCAAAAGGCGAGTGATTCTAGAGAAGTACAAGCCGATACTAGATACCATTTATAAGGATAAGTCAGAATTTGATCTTTCCAAGTGGGAGAATATGACGATCGAGGAAATGACTTTGGAAGAACTGGAGCAGTTCGAGAAGATGGAGTCCCTATAGTTACTTAGCTTTTAAAGGCAGAATCCTTGTTTTCGCTGCTATCAAACACTCTGATAGCTACCACTTCTGCTTCTGCCGTTTTTATGCCTTTATCTGAGTAAAAGTCACAGCGGAGTACGGTCTTTCGTCCTTTCACCTCTACTACAGATGCTCGAAGTTCTACCTCAGTATTTGGAGTAGGTTTAAGGTACTTTACCTGGAGAGTTCCAGTAGCATATCTGTATTCGGGTAGTGTATCAAGTGATCTGTTTTCTCGTCTGTAGGCGTCCGCCATGGCCGTTCCCATGCAGTGACAATCAATCAACGTAGCTATGATTCCTCCATTCATTAGGTTGCTCCACCCGTGATACTTCTCTTTTGAAGTCCACTGGCAAATGGAGACATCACCCTCCCAAAAACTCTTTATTCTAAGCCCATCATGGTTATCACCACAACCAAAACACACATTCTCCGGCATGTGATCTTGAAAGTATTCTGAGTTGTTCATTTTACTGACTTTTGAAAGGTTAAAGGTACTTGGAAGTTGCAATCACTATGATATTAATCAATTTGATTCATAAATCGGATATTCTCTGCTTTCATCTATGGATTAGGAATTATTTTCAAGCCGGAAAATTAAAATCGAGATGTATACAACGGAAGCTTATATAAATGTCAAGAAGATCATCGAAGACCAAGAGTTTATCGATGAAATTGTGAAGGATGCTCTGTCCACGGTAGAAGGTCAGCAGTTCTCCAATCACCTTTCCAATCCACCTGAAGAATTTGATATCTCATTGGTTCGACTGTATCTCATACTCTTTCAATTATATAACCTCATTGAGGAATCAGCACATGAGAGCTATCGGAATCAGCTAAGGGAAGAAAACGGAGCTGAAACTATTTCAGGTACCTGGGAGAAGACACTTACGCAACTCTCAGCGGAATTTAGTGAAGAGGAAATCAAAGCAAAGCTTAGAGAGTTACAGCTATCGCCAGTTCTTACCGCCCATCCCACAGAGTCTAAGAGGTTTACAGTTAGATGGCACCTGAAAGGAATTTTCTCTATGATGCAGGAATATACCCAGGTTCCTTCAGACTCCTATCAGGCACGTTTGATACGGAAAAAGCTGGCCACTTCAATCCATATCTTATGGCGTACTGGTAATATCTATTTAGATAAACCCACTTTGCAGACGGAGCTAAATCAGAATATCCAGTTCCTGAGTCAAATATTCCCCGAGGGTATCAAAGCACTGGATCGATCATTGATGGATGCCTTTGAAAACAGGGATTGGAAACTGAGCGCCGGAGATTTTCCAGACTGGAAGTTTGGCAATTGGGTAGGAGGCGATCGAGATGGCCACCCCTTGGTCACTGCTGAAGTAACCGAAAATGCATTCCAGCAACTTAGTGATAGTGCTGAAACGCTGCTAGACCAGAAATTAGAGGAGCTTGGGAGCTTTTTGAGTTTCAGCGATCGGCAGGTAGCTGTGCCACAAGTTGTTTATGATCATATAAAAGAGCTAAGAGCTGAAGCACCTACAGTTGTCGATTCAATAAATCAAAACGAGCCATGGAGGCAATGGATCAATCTACTGAGGGATAGGGTTGCGAGTGGTGACGACAGCTGGAGCTCAAAAGAGCTAGGCAGTGAGCTCAGAGCCATGATGGAAAGCTTAGAAGAGATCCAGGCGGCAGATGTAGCCTATAGATATGTTTTACCTGTCCTCCGTATAAATGAGATTTTTGGTTTTAACCTTGCGGAGCTGGATGTAAGGCAGAACAGCACCATGCATGACAAAGCAATTAGCCAGCTATTGCAGTTATCTGGAGAGGAAGACTACCACTTCATTGATTGGGATGAAGAGAAAAGAGTTTCTTTTCTTTCAATAGAGCTGAAAAAGAATAGGCCTTTCTTGTCTCCGAGGCAAGAACTACCTGATGAGGCTGGAAAGGTTATCTCCGCTTTGACAGTAGTGAGTGAGCAGTACTCCAGAAAAGGCGCAGGAGGGATCGGTTCAATGATTATAAGTATGTCTCGCCAGTTATCGGATTTGCTAGGTCTGGTGCTGCTTATGAGAGAGGCTGGAATAACGGAGTTTCATGATGGTACGGTCGTTTCGCCTCTACGCATTGTGCCATTGTTCGAGACTATCGAGGATTTGGAGATCAGTCAGGAGGTTTTAGAAGCTTGGTACAAGCACCCAGTGGGTGCAGCCTCAGTTAAGCTGAGTAGTCAAGTAAAAGGATACGACCGAGACCAGCAAGAAGTAATGGTAGGGTACAGTGATAGTAATAAAGATGGTGGAATTGTATCCAGTATTTGGTCTTTGTATGAAGCGCAAGAACGAATGACTCAAGTATCGCAGAACTATAACATTTATGTTAGGTTCTTTCATGGCCGTGGAGGCTCCATTAGTAGAGGAGGAGGCCCGACACACAGGTTTGTAGGAGCTCTGCCACCTACTTCTTTCCATGACTCCATCCGATGGACGGAACAAGGTGAAACCATTTCTTTGAAATATAGTAATCAGCCTACCCGAGACTATAATCTCGAACTTTGGGCCAGTAGCGCGCTCAAGGCTGCTTTCAATACAACCAATCTACTAAGCGAAGAGGAAAGGCAAGCAATTTCATTGGTATCTTCTTTGAGTTACAGGGCTTATCGAAACCTAGTTGAACAGGATGGATTTGTTCCATTCTTTCGGTCAGCCACACCGATTGACATCATAGAGCAAAGTCGGATAGGTTCCAGACCAGCCAAACGTACCGGCCAAAGTACACTATCTGATTTAAGGGCCATTCCGTGGGTATTTAGCTGGGCACAATCTCGATTTATGATCACTGCTTGGTACGGGATCGGCACGGCACTGAAGGAGATCAGAGAACAGCATCCGGATATGTGGAAAATACTATCGGAAAGAAATCAGTCGATTGCTGTTTTCCGATTCATGATGACGCACATCACCACTAGCTTGCTCAGGTCGAATCTAGAAGTGATGAAGATGTATGGAGCACTGGAGGGAGACGCTGAGCGTCGGAAGAAATTCATGGATATGATCCTTTCAGAGTATGCATTGGTGAAGGAATCCATCGAAGAACTGTATGGGGAAAAGATAGATAATAGAAAGCAGCGACTAAATAGTATCATGGAATCAAGAGATAAGAAGTTGGTTCATATCCATCGATATCAGATTGATTTACTCAAATCTTACAGAGCTGAGGGTGATGAAGCAAAGAAACAATCCTTACTGGATGATTTGTTTTATACCATTAGTGCCATATCTTCCGGCTTAAATGTAACCGGATGATACACACGCTCGACCTTCACTTTCAGGATTGTGACCATGCAATAGCTTCGTTTTTAATCGAGACCAGCGACGGTCCCGTTTTGATTGAATCTGGCCCATATAGCACCATGCCCATCCTCGAAAAAGCACTGTTGGAGCACGGATACAAGACTTCAGATATAAAGCACGTATTGTTGTCGCACATCCACTTTGATCATGCAGGTGCTGCTTGGGCATTTGCAGAGCAAGGGGCAACCATTTATTTACATCCTTTTGGCGCTGGTCACATGCATGACCCAACGAAACTCGTTGCGTCAGCTACGATGATTTATGGGGATCAAATGGATACGCTATGGGGTGCCATGAAAGGGATAGAGCAAGAGCAGTTGAAGACCATGGAACATGAGGAGGTTTTGGAAATAGGCGATCATTCCTTCACGGCGTTGCACACGCCCGGTCATGCAAAGCATCACATTGCGTGGCAGCTAAAAGACACCATCTTTACGGGCGATGTGGCTGGAGTGAAGATAGAGGGGGGGCCTGTGGTGCCACCCTGCCCTCCACCGGATATCAACATTGAAGATTGGATTCATTCCATTGACTTGATTCTTTCCAAGAATCCTAATACACTCGTATTGACGCATTTCGGAGAAGAGCAAAATCCCAATATACACATGCAGGAGTTGAAAGAGATACTGGAGGATTGGTCCAAGTGGATGAAAGCACAGTGGGAAGCTGGAAAAAGCAATGAAGAGATCACGCCTGAGTTTATGGCTTACACTGCGGAACAACTTAAGAGTAGAGGGGTATCTGATCATGGAATAAAGCAATATGAACTGGCTAATCCATCGTGGATGAGTGTGGCGGGTTTGGTTCGCTATTGGAAAAAGAAGCAGAGCAGCTAGTCTCCTTATACGGAAGAACACTTACCGATCGTATGTTAATTGCTAATGAGCATTTTGAGAATCTGACTACCCTCAGCAATGAGCATGAATATGAATGTTGTACTTTCAAAAGCTGTGATTTAGGCTCGGTTAACCTAAGTGCCACGAAATTCATAGAATCCACTTTCAGTGATTGCAACCTAAGCAACGTACGATTTGATAATACCTCGATGTTGGATGTTTCTTTCGAGGGCTGTAAAATGATTGGCATTCCATTTGATCAATCGAACCAGCTCTTGTTTTCTGCATTCTTTAGGGACTGTCAACTCAATCACAGTATTTTTCATGGGATGAAGTTGAAGCAATGCAGCTTTGAGAATTGCTCGTTAGAAGAAGCAGATTTTACTGCTTCTGATATGAAGGGAATAAAACTGATTGGTTGTGATTTGTTCAATGCAGCCTTTGATGTAGCCAACCTTGAAGAAGTAGATTTTTTAGGTTCATATAGATTAATGATAGATCCCGAGCAGACCCGTCTCACAAAGGCTAAGTTTTCTGTTGATCAACTTCCAGGTTTATTGGCGAAGTACAATTTGAAAGTACGGAAATAAAAAAGGCCTCAATTTAGAGGCCTTTCAAAGTATTGTCTATTTAGTTACACAAACCAGGGCTTGCGTCACATTCAGATTGTGGGATTGGCAGGACAAATCGGTCGCTTAAAGGATCCAAGTTAGAGCTTGTGATTCTTACGAATAACCCATTTGCAGCTTGACGTTTCAAGTCGTGAAATATGACTCCCTCGTATAGGAGCTCGCGATTTCTTTCAAGGATTAAGCTGTCGTAAAACTGGCTAGCACTGAGCGTATCCAAAAGTGCTGGCAAACCTGCACGGGTTCTTACCGCATTTAGATCTGATAATGCAGTGGCATCTATCGGACTTCCAATGAAGTTTGACTCAAGGATCGATTCTGCGCGATCAAGATGCATCTCTGCAAGTCTCACTAAAGGAATAACATCTGTACTACGTAAATACTTAGCAGAGCTTACGCTTTGCGTGTTTACTTGATCTAGGTAGTAGAGCCCGTTGACTTGGTCTGCTGAAGTAGCAGACGAATCGATTCTTGCCCTTAAATCAGCACCGCTAAACTTAGGATTGTTTGCAAGAAATGTGGAGTTTAATGCAGAAGGCTGCAATCTCATCGTACTTCCGAAATCATTGAACGAGTTGAAGAAGGCAGATAATCCTGAAGTATTGATACCTGTGTTGTTTGCCGCAGTTTGCTGCACAGCAAGGATATCCTCGGTTGTATTACTAGCATTGCTAAATGCAGCATCTGGAGTGGCAGTCAATTGGAATGGGCCACCAATTACATT
Source organism: Ekhidna sp. (assembly GCA_013214445.1). Lineage (GTDB taxonomy): Bacteria > Bacteroidota > Bacteroidia > Cytophagales > Cyclobacteriaceae > Ekhidna. The sequence goes on from JABSPG010000061.1 coordinate 10,606, forward strand.
GTTTAAGTGATTGATGGCGTTTGAGTACTCATTCATTTGCATTTCGATCTTCGCTAGGTAAGCTTCACATGCATAGTAGGAAATGCGCTCATTGTTGGTGCCCAGGTTTTCAAGTGCGCTCGAAGCATCATTTAGATCAGTCTTCGCTCGGTTATAGATGTCACTCACGCTTGCTTTGGTAGGTGTATTGATTCCTTCAACGGAGGTAATTGGGTCGATCAACAATGGGATGGCAGGGTCGCTCCCAGAGCCCTGATACTGCGGTCCCCACAATCGAACCATTTCAAAATAGAGTATCCCCCTGATCGCCTTAGCTTCTCCCTCTATTCGTGCCCTAGCAGCGGCATCTGATACAATATCAATATTTGCGATGATTTCATTCACAATGTTTATCGTTTCATACGCTCTTCTCCAGTTTGCTTCTACCCGGATATTGGTCTCCAGTACGCTCTTACGAACAAAATCTTCGTAACCCGGAGCGTTGGTTTCATCCCATGAGACCTCTAGGTTTACTTGTCGAGTTAGCAACGTGGCAATTAGTTTAAAATCGCCTCCAAGGAGCTCTCCTCCATCAGAACCATCATTGATTCCAAAGAAATTGTAGTAAGCTCCATTAAGTGCACTTTCCATCGAAGACTGGTCCGTCAGAATGTCTCCGCTAAGAGAATTTTCAGCTTCAATGTCAAGTAGGCTATCGCATGAAATTGCTGTGCCAGCAATTAGGATGAAAGCGAGTACTTGCTTCATTTTTCTTAGTGTTGAGTTAGATGCTTTCATAATTAAAATCCGATTTTAATGCCAGACATAAAGATTCTAGGTTGAGGAGCTGTGAAATTGTCTATTCCTCGGCTTATGTTCTGCCCGATGATTCCATCTAATGGATCAAAGTAGCTTACATCCGGATCGTAACCGATGTAGTTAGTAATGGTGAATAAGTTTGTCGCACCTATGTAAACGCTTAAGTTCCTAAGCCCCATGTTTGACAATGCATCCGCTGGGAGGTTATACGTCAGTGTGATATTCTTTAACCTGATATAGCTGCCGTCCTCAAGCCATCTGGTTGATGAGTTGGGCTCATCCTGGAAAGGGTTAAGCACGGGGTAAGGAGCTTCATCCCCTTCTTGATACCAGCGATCGCTTTCGCGTGAAAGCTGTCCTAAATTCAAGATTCCACTGTTTGCTAAAAACTCCCCAGTGGCGAAGTATAGATCTACGCCACTCACAAACTGGAACATGGCCGAAAGTTCCCAGTTTTTATAGGTAATTGCGTTTGTCAATCCTCCGAATAACTCTGGATTTGGATTGCCAACCACTGTACGTTGCGAAGCTTCCCAGTTGGTAGTTACATTTCTGTCGCCAAACCTGTCAGGAATTAAAAAGCCACCAGCCGCTGATATTTGCTCAGCTGCAAGTACAGCATCCGAAGTGGATTCGTTTACAAAGTAAAGCGCTTCTCCAGTTTCGTAGTTTATACCTGCATATTCTCGCATGTAGAATACACCCGCTGGACTTCCTTCTAAGAATGCATTTACTCCCACAATTGCTTGCTCTCCTTTCAGATCGGTGATCGTATTTCTGTTGGACGAGATATTAAAATCTGTTGTCCAAGAGAAGTCAGAGGTGTTGACGTTTACAGTACTGATATTTAACTCAAAGCCTCTGTTTTCCATAGATCCAATATTGTCAAATACAGTGGAGAGTCCGGAAGTCTGTGATACTGGTGTTGGAAATAGCAGGTCGTTTGTGGTTTTGATATAGTAATCGACCGAACCGGTAATACTCTTGCTGCTTAGACCAAAATCAAAACCGACATTAAACTGAGCGGTGGTTTCCCACTTCAAACTTTCGTTAGAAAGGTTTGCATACTCTACCGCATCTTCATCATTGTACCGCGTCCTGATAAAGTTTCTTCTATATAAGAAATCATCGATTGGTGCATTTCCTACCAGTCCATAACTAGCTCTAAGCTTTAATTGAGACCAAGTACTTGAGCTGAAGCCACTCATGTTGTGAATGTTCCAACCAGCAGAGGCAGCAGGAAAATAGCCGAATCTGTTTTCTTCGCTAAACTTGGAACTTCCGTCCATACGTCCAGTTACCTGAAAGTCATATAGATCTCCTATGGAATAGCTTA
>JABSPG010000609.1 GCA_013214445.1 Ekhidna sp.
GGGATTGTAACGATTGGGATAAAAAATCAAAAGGGCAAGAAGATCGAGTTTATAGGAAAGAAGATTGGATTCAATACACGCTTGATCTTCCAATGATTAATGAACCAGGCACGGTTTCAAATTATTGTTCGATGGGTGTGGTCATATTGGCTGAAATAATTAGTCAAGCATCGGGCTTAACGATTGATAAGTTCGCTGATAAACATCTATTTAACCCTTTGGGAATTGAAAACTTCAAGGGAAGGAGGCTACATTTGATTCCAAGGGATTTGGCTAAAATTGGCCAACTGGTACTAAATGAAGGAAACTGGAATGGAAGACAGATAGTTTCAAAAAATTGGATTAAAGAAGCTACTACAACTAAAACAGCTATCACAGGTGTTGAATACGGTTATCTATGGTGGAATATTGGATTCAACGTGAATGGAAGAACGACGATTTCCAAAACGGCTACTGGAAATGGTGGGCAATACATAATGGTAATTCCAGAGATGGATATTGTTGCTGTATTTACCGGCGGTGCTTACAACTCACAAGAAGATAAATTAGCATTTGCCGTAATGAAAGACGTCTTACTTCCTACATTCTATGATGAACATACGAAGGGTAACAAATGATAAGCTCAATGAGCAAACTCAGCTATGAACTAGTTTCAATGCGTAATATTAACTTTAGAATCAATTTGAAAGGATATGCTCACTGAGCTTATCTGGACATTACAGGCTATAGGTGCAATTTGCATATGAACTTCATACTTTCAATTTTTTTAACTCTTAACTTCATCACTCAGAACTCCTCAACAGACTTCAACGAACATCTGAACAAGTTCTGTCAACAAAAGGATGTGAATTTCGAGAAAGGTATCCTTAAACCTTTTAACGATTACCTGAAAGAACTACCAATTGAAGGGACAAGTGACTCTCAAAAACACCTCAACTATCTAAAATATCTCGTGGATAACGATGCTCAACACCAAACTTTAGAAGCAACAAAGGATTCTCTTCCTAATGACAGATACTGGACAATTAAGAAGTCATTGACTGACTTAGGAATCATCCACGGCAACCTTGTTAACTACGAATCACTGATCAAACTCCTGAAAAAGACCAAACCAAAGGATAGGGTAATCAAAGACTTCATTGCCGTTTTCAAAGAGATCGAGCGGAATGACTATAACGTGAGTTCGGGACTAATTGCTGACGGAATAATATTCGCTTTGAATGGAGCAACTCTTGAAAATGAATCTTACCAAAAAGTGGCAATCTTAACCGTCTCTGCTTTTGCAGTAATGCAGAACAACGGCATATAACAGCCAGATGGAAAAAGAGATAAAAAATAGGGTTTACGACTTCTTCATTAACTCCAGAGATTTCAATGGAATCCCGCTGAGGAATATTTCAGAAGAGTTAAAGATTGACTACAAAGAATCAATTGATGTTGTCAAAAATTTAGTGAAGCAAGATGTTAAATCAATTCAGTCGAGCACCAACCCACATATAATTGGTTTTCAGCATTACCCAATTGATACGCAGCTAAAGATTCTTGACGAAGCAAAGGACATTACTGTAACCGAGAAAAAATACGGTGAAATAACATTTGTATCTGAAAACACTGAATATCCTATTTGTTTATACCCCTCAGTTAACCTTTTGGAGAATACAAGAAATTTAGAGGTTTTCAAAGATCAATTCTACACCAAAAGACTTGCCTTAGGAGAACCTCACTTGAAGCCGATTTTTTTTGATATTGAGGTTCTGGAACGCTATTCCAACGATCCACGTTTTGATTTTCAATTCAAAGATTACTCTGGACAAATCTCATGTCAATATGACGACAATGATGAACCAATTGTCAGAGAAGAGGATCAAATTTTCTTAAAATCATTCGGGTTAGGATTTGATGCTAACGGAAATCGACTTGCAGTAGTATTTCTAAGTGACCTAAAAAATCTAACAGGAGAGCACCAAGTCTATTGGAAGAGTAAAGAGAGAAAAGAAGCAGGATGCAAAGTTCTTGAAGAATACCACCAAAACATGATTCAAGGTGAATGGACATTTTCATATTCTATTTTTAGCGGCTTTATAGGCGAGCTTAATTGTCTAAATAAACTCAGCGAACATGTTTTTGGTAAATCTGTATTCAGAAAGAGTTTTGACAAAGAAAGTCGCCCACAAGAGTTTACTTTCTTTTTCACTCCGACGCTGAAAAACTATCAGGATTTTGTACTTCTCATGGATAAAATGCTTTCTGATAATATCAATAAGGAATTTTTCGAAGGAGAGGTCGATTTTTATGAAATGGTGGAAATCGAAGATGGCCTAGTAGAGCGAAAACCAAAGGGAACACTAAGGATTTTTGAAGAATGGCTTATAAAGGTTTATAGAATGCCAGATAGTGAACCAATAAAAGAACTGTTCAGACCATTGAAGAAAATTAGAAGAGAAAGACAAAATCCTGCTCATCGGATTAGTCAAAACGACTATGACACAAAGTACATCAACAAGCAAAAAGAGTTAACTGGAGCTGCCTACTCTTCTCTAAGAGCACTAAGAACGATTTTCGAAAAACATCCGAAAGCCAAAGACTTTGAAGTTCCCAATTGGCTCAACGAAGGTGCTATTAAGAACTTCTAAAAAGCCTGTAACAAACACTATCATCCATAAGCATACTGAGCTATTTGCAAAGGCTAGTGCGATAAGATACATTTATAGATATTTGAAAAGTCTAGCTTACGGATGATAGCTAGGCGATATCTATGGTAAAATCAAGCCATTTCAACTTTTTTTAGTGCAATTCTATCCTGGTATGGCGTCCCTCGTTTT
>JABSPG010000610.1 GCA_013214445.1 Ekhidna sp.
TCCCAGTCATGCCCCTTGTTCCCCTTCTTCGCCCCCATTCTGTAGCTTTTTGATGTCTTTCTCTTTGGGTAGATTTTCAGGTACTATACCTTTGTCCAATAAAGTATCTCTCACACCTGCATGGTTCTCCTCGTGTTTATTTCAATTAAAAAGTTTACCACCCCTTCAGTTGAAAACATTACCAGTAAATTTTATTGAACTGTTTGAAAACTAGTTCAAAGTTTTCAAATTAACTGGTGATAACTATGATAGACAAAAGCAAAATAATCATTGACTATTTCCATAATGGAAAGTCACAGCGCATTATTAGTAGGGAAATGCGCATCAGCCGTCCTACTGTAAAGAAGTATATCGAAGCCTATAAGCAAGAAAGTTTAGGTACTGCTCCACGCAAACGGAGTATTTCTGCCCCTCAATATGGTTCAGGGACCAGTTCTAGAAGCAAAAGGCGTTTGGTCAGTGAAGTAACTACCCTAATAGATGAACTATTGGCCGCTAATGAAAAAAAAGTAGCTACTGGTAAACATAAACAACAAATGAAGGGGACAGACATTCACGAGTACCTTTTGGAAAAGGGTCACCAAGTGGGCTATACCACTGTTTGCAACTACATCAAGCAAGTAAAGCGACAAACTCGACCCATTTACATCCGCCAGTCGTATGCTCCTGGTCAAAGTATTGAGTTTGATTGGTGTGAGGCAAGGTTACAATTGGCAGGTGAACAGAAACGGGTCATGATGGCAGTTTTTACCTGTTGTTACAGCAACTACCGCCAAGCCTACTTATTTCATAGGCAAGATATGCAAAGCTTTTTGCAGGCCCATGTTCAATTTTTCGAAGATTTCGGGCGCGTACCCCAAGAGGTAGTTTATGATAATATGAGGGTGGCGGTAGGCAAGTTTTCCTACGACCCAAAAGAAAAAGAAGCCACTGATTCTTTATTGAAATTATCAAGCTATTATTTATTCAACTACCGCTTTTGCAATGCTTATAAAGGCAATGAAAAGGGCAGTGTAGAACGTAGCGTGGAGTATGTCCGTAGAAAAGCATTTTGTAAGGAAGATAGTTTTGATGACCTTTCGGCAGCCAATACCCATTTATCCGCTGTTTGTCATCGGCTCAATCAACAGACCTCTCAAGGTAAGACTGAAAGTATAGCAGTCCTTGCCCAGGAAGAAAAAGAGGTCATGCGACCTTCCAAAGCGGCTTATGACATTGGCGAACTACTCTACCTGAAACTAGATAAATACCACTGTTTCTGTTATGGTACCAATTACTACTCTGTGCCTGAAAGCCTCCAAGTCAAACAGGTCGCAGTCAAAGTTTATCCTGACAAACTCCTTGTTTATGCCCACCAAGGCCATCGAATAGTGGCAGAGCATCAGCGGGGGAATGGAAAATATCAATGGTATATCCAGTTGGGTCATTACTTAAAAACTTTAGCACAAAAACCTGGTGCCATTGCCCGTTCCACCGCTTTACAACAGGCTGATAGTTGGTTACAAGATTTATTTGAAACCCACTTTCAAGGCCGTGAAAAAGCATTTATTGCACTATTGCAGTGGCAACAGACCAAAGCAATCCCCATCACCGATTTACGACGTGCCATTGAAAAATGCCTACGAATCAGTCCGTACATACCCCTAGAAATCGATAAAGTGAAACTCTTGCTCCAAACATCTGCCACTGCTGAAAAAGAGGAACAAACTACATCAACCTCCGGATACACAGCCAGTATCCAGCAGCACTGTAGGCAGCAATTGAGTGAACATCAAGCCTTGTTCAAAACGGCTACTACCTGATTTTTAACCTTTAACTTTTCATGACAATGAGTCAACAATTAATACAAAGTATCGAGTACTATACCAGGCAACTCCGCTTACCTGCTTTCAGGAACGAGTATCAAAAGAAAGCCCAAGTGGCTGCTGAGCAGAACCACAGTTATGAGCAATATCTCCATGATCTAATGGAAATAGAACAGCAACAACGGATTATCAGACGCAAGCAAGAACGCATCAAAAGAGCAAATTTCCCTTACCTAAAGTATTTGAACGACCTAGTGATAGATGACCTGCCCAAAAGTGCGCAAGATAAACTGACCATGCTTGCTAGGCTCGATTTTATTCAAGACGGTAGAAACTTGATCTTAGCGGGCAATCCAGGGACAGGGAAGACACACCTGGCCATTGGTTTGGCCATCAAAGCCTGTACAGAAGATTTTAAAGTAATGTTTACTTCTATTCCAAGGTTGATCACACAAATACGGGAAGCCAGATCTGCTAGAAACCTGGCCACTTTGGAAAATAGGTTTACAAAATATGATCTGGTCATCTGTGATGAATTTGGCTACATTTCTTTTGATAAGGAAGCCGCAGAAATGTTATTTACCCATTTATCACTCAGGACTGGTTTAAAGTCGACCATTATTACCACTAATCTTGGTTTTGATAGATGGAATGAAATATTTGGTGATGAAGTACTCACAGCAGCAATGGTAGATAGGATTACACATAAAGCAATCATGGTGGATATGAATGGAAAATCTTTTAGGGTAAAAGAAACCAAACTACAAGTAATGCAAAATAAATAAACTATTTTTAATGACTAAAATGGTAATGTTTTCAACTGAAAGGTGGTAAACTTTTTAATTGAAATAAACAGTCTATGCTCAAGATGCGTAGTGTCCACTTCAAACAGTTGGCCATTGGTTATCATAATGGGGCAAAACTCTCTTCAAGGCTTCGCAGGGTACAACGTTTTTTCAGTCAGTTTGAATTTTGTGAGCAACTATACTGCAATTTGATCATCAAGATGCTC
>JABSPG010000611.1 GCA_013214445.1 Ekhidna sp.
AGCTTGTTTAGATTGGGTTGAGGTCACAGCAGCCTTGAATTCAAGAACGGAAGGTGGAACCTCAGTAAGAAAGGTACATGAGATTCAGGAAGAAGCATGGGGCACGACCTCAGAATTGCTAAAAAAGTCTCGGTCATACGATGAGGAAGAAATAGCAGACATGACCAATTTGTTTTGGGAAATGCACTTCATGAGAAAGCCCACAGGTACACCACTTTTGGAACCTTTTGACCCAGTAAGAATGGAAGCACATTTTAGACTAACTGGAAGAATAATCTCATCTTGGGAGTATACACTCCTAATCGAGATGGATTTAGGTCATAGGGCAACAGTGATAGAATATTCAAAGGGAGCGAAATAATGGCTGGTATTGAACTAGACATAGGCTCATCGAAGGTAGAGAAATCCACGATAGCGGTGGACAACCTTATATCTTCTATGGAAAAAATGGTAGGTGTTGAAAAGAAAGCATCAATTGCAGATGAAGACCTAACAAAAAAGAAGAAGAAAGGAAGAAAGGCTACTGATGAACAAACAGCAGCCATAAAGAAAGCCACCGAAGCTGAAAGAGCAGCAATAAAAGAGAAGAAACGTTTCGCTGAGAAATCAGGTAAGATGGGCAAAAGTGCAGCCAAGTTAAGTGACAACTTAGACAAAATGACAAAGCAGGTACAGCTTATCGATGGACCACTTGGTGGTGTTGCTTCCAGAATGACAGCATTTAATGGAATACTTAAAGCTGGAAACCTAGCAGCAGCAGCCTTTGCAGTGGGCGTAGGCTTGTTTGTTAGACAGCTTTCAATAGGTGTTGCAACAGCCTCTGCAACTGAAGTTGCCTTAGCATCAATGAATGCCCAAGTTATAGCAACGGGTGGAGCAGCTGGATTCTCAGCGAAAGAGCTAGACTCATTGGCCAGAAGCTTGGCAGCAACTACCCTTGGTAATACCAAAGGTTTCAGGGATATTATCGGAGTAATGGGGACGTTTCAGAATGTATCAGAGAAAGCCTTTACAAGGGCCATTACCCTGAGTTCTGACCTTGGCTTAGCAATGAGGCAAGACCCAGTAACAGCAGCAAGGACGCTTGGTAAGGTATTAGAGAACCCTATTGAAAATTATAGGACACTAGCTCGTACTGGTATCAAATTTTCAAGAGAGGAAAAGAAACGCATTCGTCTAGCCCAAGAAGCTGGTGACATGTATTCCGCTCAAGCAGTTATCCTTGAGAAGTTAGAAGATAAAGTTGGTGGTGTTGCCAAAGCACAGGCAGATACTTTAGCTGGTGATATCGACACATGGGGACAAAACTGGGAAGAACTCTGGGAAGTAATTGGCCTTAAGCTTTTACCAGCAATGAGAAGCGTTGTATCTGTCACAGGTGAATGGATTGACTTCATGAGAGAAGTAGCTGAATCTGATGCTGAAACAACAACCCGTAAGTTTACGGAAGCCCTTCTTCAAGAAAAGCAAGGTATCGAAGAAGTTAACCACCAGTTGATAGAAAAGCGTATCCTCTACGATGAACAGATAGCCAGAATGGAAGAGATGATAAAAACCCAAGATGCTTTTACCAAGCATGGTGGTATGAATGCATCTTACAAGCACCTGAAAAAAGGTTCCGAGGAACTGGGTGCAGAAATGCTTGTACTTGAAGGACGAATAGCTTCACTTACGAAAACTCAGGAAAATTCTGACAAGTATATAAGTGATAAAACCGAAGCGTTTCTTGAAGGTGTCGAAGAACAAGTAAAAGCAGCACAGAGATTAACTGATGCTACTCTTAAGTACTCAAGCACAAGAGAAAAAGGTTTCAGGGTAGAAAAGGCAATCATAGATGCTGAGAAGGTGGCTAGGAAGAATAACATTTCCTTGCAATCCGATGAGTTCAAAGCTCTGGTAAAGAACTATGTAGCATTATCAGATAATACGGAAGCTCGTGTAAGGCACAATACAGCCATGCAACAGCAAAAAGGTGTCAGGGCTAACATAGCCAGTCTTGAAGGTGAAATTGGACTTATCAGGCAGGTTAATGGTGGACTAAGTAAGTATTCCCAACAATACTTCTTAGCACAAGCAGCAGTGGAAGCCAAAAACAAAGCCGTATCTGCTGGATTTGAAATAGGGAGTAAGGAGCACAAGGACTTAGAGAAGTCTACAGCACTACTTGCGCTTCAGAGAATGGAGCTTTCAAACTTACAAGCAATGCAATCAGTCGGTGTCAGTTTCAACGGTGTTGGTGAGTCAATCATCGAGGGTACTCGTGCATCACTTAAGGCAGCTCAGAACGACAAACAATCTTTAGTAAATGAACTTTTCTCATCAGGTGAAATTGATGAGGACACTTTTGACATACTAAGAGATAAGTTTGAAGCTCAGTTTGATGATTCAATGCGAGGTATGTTTAGTATAGCTGGACTGTTCAGGAATGACGAAGGAGGAGTTTCTCTTGCGAACGGCCCTGAAGCTATCCTCTTTGAACAACAAGAACGGCTTAAAGAGCTGGAACTCTTGTACCAAGATTCTACACTAGAAGAGTTGACAGTGTACCTCGAACGTAAAGCACAAATAAATGAGGAATTTGAACAGAAGATAGCTCGAAATGCAGCAGCAACTTGGCAAGCCTCCGCAGAACATCGTGGAAGGATTGAGAAAATGCAGGTAGCCTCAAGTATACAAGCGGGCTTTGAAAACCTAGCAGCAGCAAAAGGGCAGAGCAAAGACCTGTTACGTGTAGCTAAGTTGGCCTCAATAGCTAATGCTTCGATATCTCTGGTGGACGGTCTAGCTGAAGCTAATAAACTGGCACCCCCTC
>JABSPG010000612.1 GCA_013214445.1 Ekhidna sp.
GGACTTGTAAGATGGTTTCCTTGCCGTATGTGGGTTCGAATCCTACTATGAACAAGATTTTTTGTAATGTTCACTTTTTCCGTGTTTCTCGCAGCTGGACTGGCAGCGTTAAAATGGAACCAAGAATGACATTCATCCGAGGTTAAAGGTACATAAAGAGGGACAGAGAGATAATTTTAAAAATGCGGCGAAAATGATCCCTTTTTGTGCTTGCTTAAGTGACTTAGCCGCCAGTGTTCGCTGGATGATGTATTGATTGAACCCCCAATAGTACAGGTTAGCAACCCAAAGACCTCCAATCAAAACCCAAATTCCGGGAAGGTTATTATACTCTGGATTACTATCCTCCAAAATCATGTGGAAACGATCAGGTGCCTCATCCATTAACTGACTAAATCCTTGAAACCACCCGTTTCCATCAGAAAGAGCATCCAAAGCTAGATAAGTGGTGAATAGGCCTCCCAATACCAAGAAGAATACCTGAATAACATCTGTCCAGGCAACTGCACTCAATCCTCCGTACAATGAGTAAGCTGCAGCAAATAGAGCTAATCCAATGACTCCATAAATCAACGGAACACCCATAATACCTTGCAAGGCAAGTGCACCTAGATATAGGACTGAAGAAAGGTTTACGAAAACGAAGAGAGCAATCCAGAAAATGGCTAAGATTGTCTTAAGATCCGTGCTGTAGCGTTTCTCCACAAACTCAGGAATAGTGTATATATCTTTCTTGATGAAGATCGGCAAAAAGTACTTCCCAACAATAATCAAGGTGATGGCTGCCATCCATTCATAAGAAGCGACTGCTAAACCAGAAGCAAACCCAGCACCAGACATACCGATGAATTGCTCGGCAGAAATATTTGCCGCTATAAGCGAAGCTCCAATCGCCCACCATGGTAAAGACTTACTCGCTAAGAAATAGTCCTCTGCATTTTTCTGTTCTCCTTTCTTTCCTTTGGAAACAAACAAACCTACACCCAAGATAAGGGCACAATAGGAACCAAAAATGAGGTAGTCAATAGTAGAAAAATTCATGATTTGAGTTTAGGTTAGTAAATTCGATGACAGCCTTTTGAGATTTTGACTGGGATGTTATCCAATTTGATATTGAAGGACTTTTTGTAGGCAATTTCTACCTGCTTCAGAACCTGGTAAACATCGGCATCCTTTACCAAAGCAAGAACACATCCACCAAAGCCTCCTCCCAGCTGCCTTGCACCGTGTACTGTACCTTGCTTATTCAGTTCATCCACAAGGAAGTCAGTCTCCTCACAAGTCACCTCATAGTATTCCTTAAGGCTATGATGACTCTTGTTCAAGAGCTCTCCAACCTGATCTTGTTTCTTAGATTTGAGAGCAAAGCGCATTTCGTGCACTCGTTCATTTTCTGTCACAATATGAAACGCTCGTTTCCATAAGATTGGATCTAACTTTTCGCGAACCTCTTCAAGGTGAGCAGCTGTTACGTCTTGATAGGAACTAATCTTATCATCAAGCTTTTTCAGGGCTTCAATTGCTTCTTCGCTCTCCTCTTTTCGTCTATTATAATCCGAATCGCCAAGCGAGTGTTCAACTTTAGAATTTATTAAAAGAAGTCGATTGCCGTGTAGTTCCACCTCCGACTCTTCGTATTCCAGCGTTAGACAGTTGAGCAATAGCACATGGTTTGTCAATCCAAACATGCAAGCGAATTGATCCATAATTCCACATTGAACCAAGGCAAACTCATGCTCGGACTTCTGAGCGATCTTAGCAATATCCCATTTAGAAAGATTGAGGTTATATAATTCAGATATTGCTGTTGCCACTCCACAGCAAATGGCGGCTGATGAAGACACTCCGGCCCCAAGTGGTATATCGCCCCCAAATACTAAATCAACCCCTCCTATTCTATTAGACAATTGGGATAAAATCCCATTAATTAAATTGACCCAGGAGCGATCTGTTCGTTCAATGGAGTTAAATTCAGTAACGTGATCTTCACCCAAGTCAACTGCATTTAATCGAGCTTTATTATCATCATTCTTTGAAGCCGCAACATAGATGTAGCGATCAATAGCAGCAGGCAAAACATATCCATCGTTATAATCGGTATGCTCACCAATGATGTTTATTCGACCCGGAGATTGTATGACTGCTTCGGCTTGCTTGCCAAAATATTCTTCGAAGTGACTACCTACAGACTCTACCATTATTGTATTTCAATTCTGCTCTTATCTTCATAAACGTAAATATAACGTTTATAAATTATTATTTGTAACTATGTAGAAAAGAAGCCGAGCTATGCAACAATAGCCACCTAAAAATCAATGAACTCAGATCTTTCTCAGTTAGGAAACAATATCTACAGCAGCGAACAGGAAATACTAGTAGCTGTGGATTCCATCATATTTGGAGTGCAAGGCAACAGTCTTCACCTACTGCTTTTCAAACGTGAAGTAGAGCCATTAGCGGGAGAATGGTCGCTAATCGGATCCTTCATAAAACCCGATGAAGGAGTCAATCAAGCAGCTCGAAGGGTCCTGCAAGAACTGACTGGATTGGAAGATGTGTTTATGAAGCAATTCCATTGCTTTGGAGACCTTACCAGGGATCCAGGAGGACGGGTAATATCAATTGCATATTGGAGTTTAATACGTATCGATCAAAACAATCGGAGTTTTGATGCAAAGAACCATAAGGCTAAGTGGGTCCCTTTTAGTGAAATTCCTACGTTGGTACTGGATCACGGCGAAATGGTCAAGGCAGCAATTCATGAACTACGTGAGCAGGCGAGGTTTCACCCCATCGG
>JABSPG010000613.1 GCA_013214445.1 Ekhidna sp.
GAAATCTGCTGGAAACCTGATGTGACATATCCCATATCCAGATCAAAAATAATGTAATTCAAAAACGCTCTGGGAGCTACACTGCTTCCTTTGTCTGATAATCCCATATCTGTGAAAGCATTATCAAAGGCTCCTGAAGTTCCATTGGGGATACCGCCACCCTCAGCTCCTGAGCCAATAGTACCATCCCACTGACCAAACAGTGCATTGTATGCTGAGTTTGTAAATCCATTTCCATCAGGGTTCGTTTCATAGCTTGCATTCACACTCAAATCAATCGTATCTCCTCTATCCATCTTTAACATAACTAATGCTCCGTTCATACCACTGTTGAGTAGAGATGCCTTATTACCACCAAGGGTGGTATTACCACTGGTAGTGGTATGCTCATGCAATTCTGAGAAGTTACTCATTTGATCTTCAAAATCTTCGATGGTGGTATACACCTCAGGCAAGGTACTCAGTACCCTTCGAGTATTCCCTTGATGATCTCTCAAGTTGTATTGATAATCGTATTTGCTATCTGTAAGAACAATGCGTCCTTCTTCATGCATAATGCTGTGAAGTTCTCCATCCTCGTACCTAAAGTTGCCCAGATAGTCTACCTCGCTCACTATGCTACCCCCTTGCCATACCTGCATGCTCAGCTTGGTTCCTGTACCTGTATAGCGGTAAGTCAACGAGTCTGGATTGATGACACTTTCACTTCCCTGACCTGCAGCGTCGGTTAGCTCTATTCTCACAGGCAGATCCAAGTGATTGTAATAAATCGTATCTATTCCTTTGTTTAGGTCTCTTATCATGTTGCCATTCACATCATAGGCATAGTCGTCTCCTACAATCGCATCATCTGCAAAACCTACACTGTCCGCAGCATCGCTCACCTCAAGCAACTGATTTCCGCTGTAGGTATAGGATAAATCATCCATACTGCTTCCATCTGCTTTATTACGATTGATGTGCGTAATGTTACCATTCGGATCGTATTGGGTTCCTTCTACCTTAAATCCATCGGTTGGAGCCCAGCTCGCAATTTTGTACTGCTGAGTTGCTCCTTTCAGACGATCAGAATAATCATAAGTATAAGCATAGGCTCTCTCAGATATTCCTTCATCTTCAGTATCATAATTACTCCACTTCATCGCCGAGATATTGCCGTTATACTGCGCCTGATTACCAAGGCCTTCACTATCATCGACATACAACAGTTCCATTCCAAAGAGGTCTGCTTCTCCATCTGAGAGTGCCGCGTCATTGATGCCTTTCAACCAACCTCTGCTATTGAAGTAGTAATCGATGGATTGCAGGTTCTCCCCAATGTTTTTCTCAATCAGACGGTTCAATTCATTGTATTCCAAGTTAGCAATGCGCTGGGTTGCTCCGTTGTTGATTTGATGAAAGCTGTTCAGTAAGCGACCTCTGGGATCAAAATCAAATCTTCTGGTAACCTGCGTGATTTCATTGTTCACATCCAAACGCTGCACCGTACGCTCGGCTCGACTGGTGAAGTCGTCGTAGTAGATGGTATTTACTTCTTCTCCACCCAAGTGGTTGCTCGAAATGGTTTGTACCAGTCGACTTTTCTCATCATAATAATTGACATTGTACAGCCAATCTGATCCACTTTTCACCATTGAACCAGTCAAAAGTCCTCGGGTATCGTCAATCAGATAAAGTGCACTACCTCCTTGTCTGATGTCCGACTCTTGTGTGACTCCATTGAAATTCGTTCCATCGTTACCATTTCCGGTTTCATCGGCGACCTGCGTTCCAACCTCGCTCATTGACCATTTACCGACTAGGCCAGCGGTATTCGGGTGAATTGGTACGTCCATGTATTCAGCTATCTCGTCTGCTGAACGTACTGAATGCCAAAGTCTAACATCACCAATCTTCCCTTGAAAATATCGATTATTTCTACTTCCATTAAAGGTCGTAGCTTCCGAACCGTCACCGATAAATCCGTAGCGTTTTAGATCGGTCCCAAGGTACGCTCCATTGTGCGGATTACCTACTTGCCTATCTAGTACTCCATCAATGTAGATGTACTTGTTTGTACCGTCAAATACTGCTGCTACATGATGCCACTGTCCGTCGTTTATGGCCTGGACTGAATAAAAATCATGTACATTCCCTCCCCTCGTTGAAAAACCTAACTTTCCAGTTCGACCATTGACAAAAAGGTTGAAGTATTCACTTCGATCAAAATCAATGATGGCCCAATTATCCCAATCCCCTCCTACAAAGGAAGTATTTACCCAAGCCTCCACGGTTAGATCATCAATACTATTGGGTCCATGGTAAAATTGATCTAGTGCGATATACTGATTGCTCCCATTCATTCCTGAAGATCGTCGCTCATCCGGGTTAGTAAAATCTCTCGGACCCATGTCCCAGCTAGATTGATGATCGTAATCATCGTAATAGTTGACCGTCAGAAGCTCTAGGTTACTACTAGGAAACACGTCATTGGAATATCCTTCTATTGCAGTGCCTTCTTGCTCGTAGTATGCATCATTCCCTTCCTCATATTCAAAAGCATCATATATGAGCTGCAACTCATCACGTGCCCTGCTGTCAATATAGAGTCCCGTGTACACAACTCTACCAATGCGATCGACTTTACTAAATGCCCATTGATTTTTTTCACGCATAATCGCATCCTGAGTTAGCGCCATCCGATCAAATGGATCATAAACCAAATGTTCCCATCCTTTGCCTGGAACCTTACGTTCTATCAGGCGACCTTCCGGGTCATAGCGGTATTCAAAAATGATGTCTTCAGCGCGCAGTGTT
>JABSPG010000614.1 GCA_013214445.1 Ekhidna sp.
TCCAAATACATGGAATCCAGTATCTTTAGAAATCAACAAAACCTACTACTATGACTACAGACTCAATTAAGCCACCTGTTTGGTATTGGGTGGCTACTGGACTGGCGCTACTGTGGAACATCGCTGGAGTAGCCAACTACCTGACTCAAGCATTTGCTACACCTGAAATGATTGCTACTATGCCAGAGTATCAACAAGAGTACATGGCCAACACTCCTGCTTGGGTTACCGGTGCGTTTGCGCTTGCCGTCTGGGGAGGCACGATAGGTTGTTTACTCTTACTCTTAAGGAAGAGACTCTCCCAGACTGTATTGACAATTTCTTTGGTTGGCATTGTTGCACAAGTCTCGTACAACTTGTTTTTCGCAAACATCAGCGATTTTGGACCTGGTGGAGTTTTTTTACCGATCACAATTGTTGTTATTGGAGCTGCCCTTTTATATCTGTCAAAGAAAGCCAAATCTTCGGGCTGGATTCGTTGATCTAATCATGCACATCATTCCCTACAAAAAGGAAGTGGTTTTCCTTTTGATTAGGGACTTGCGATTATATAAAGTGATTGACGCATCTTTGTTGTAATGACATTTAATGATTTTAACCTAGATGATCAACTGACAGAGGCGATTGATCACATGGGATTTTCCGAAGCTACCCCTATTCAGGAGGAAGCCATCCCAGCAATTTTAGAAGGTAAGGACCTAATAGCATGCGCTCAAACAGGAACCGGAAAAACAGCTGCTTTTGTAATTCCCACCTTAAATTATCTGGCACAAAACCCCAGCGAAGATGTTAAGGTTTTGGTTGTCGTTCCAACTAGGGAACTTGCCATCCAAATCGACCAACAGATTGAAGGCTTTTCTTATTTTCTACCCGTACATTCAATAGCCATCTATGGAGGAGGAGACGGATCTGACTTTGCCCAACAAAAAAAAGCACTAACCCAAGGAAGTAACATAGTCGTCGCAACCCCTGGCAAGTTGATCTCTCATTTAAACCTGGGATATGTGAAGTTTGATCAGGTGACCCATTTGATTCTGGATGAGGCAGATCGAATGCTCGACATGAACTTTTATGATGACATTAAGAAAATCATCACCTACCTGCCCAACCTGAAACAGACTTCCATGTTTAGTGCCACGATGGCACCCAAAATTGAGAAGCTGGCGAAGACCATTCTGAACGACCCCAAACGAATCACACTGGAGCTGGCAAAACCTTCGGAAAAAATTAGCCAAGAAGTATACCGTGTGGAAGAGGGATACAAAACGGAGCTAATCAGTAAATTGATCAGCAGATACACCGAATTTGAAAGCATTTTAATATTCACTTCCACGAAAAAGAAAGTAGCAGATATTGTCAAAAGCTTAAAGAAAGCAGATCTGGAAGCGAAAGGTATTTCATCCATGCTTGAACAAGATGAACGAGAACGAATCCTGCTGAAGTTTAGAGCCAAAAAGCTCCGCATTCTAGTGGCTACAGATGTACTTTCCAGAGGCATAGACATCAAGGACATCAATTTGGTAATCAATTATGATGTACCGAATGATGCCGCAGACTATGTACACCGAATTGGACGTACCGCCAGAGCCAAAACCAGCGGAGTAGCCATTACGCTAGTCAGTAAGGATGACAACTACAAAATGAAGCGAATTGAAAAGCTTATTGAGCGGGTACTTGAGAAGGTTGATTATCCGATGAAAAGGAGATAGGACGTTTTCTAAGATAACTTCAAGAAAATAAAAAATGCTCTTTATCAATCTCATTTTCATCAAGCTTTATCAAATAGGAATGAGGATAAAACACAAAAGCGCGACAAGTAAAGATGCAGCATTGACGGCTTATTTCTTTTTTACAATATTTCTCACACTAAATTTTTTCGAGGTGTTTATGATCCTAGAAAAACATCTGAATATTTTAATCCCTTTGAATAAACCCATGGTAATTGGTGGTGTATTTGTACTTCTACTCGGAGGCTATTTCCATTTCTTGAAAGATGATAGATTCAAGGTACTAGTCAAAAAATACTCTGGCAATAAGATAGTATGCGGAACAATTGGAACAATAATATTTTTGCTTTACGCCACTTTTTCCATAGTATCAATTTTCATAGTCTGATCTAAGATCGATTTTAGGTTTTAAAATCAAAAAAGCATAGAACCAACCCGTTGGGATCAAGAACAGAGAACCTTCTATGCTTCCAACCCAACCACTCCGCTTTTTAGTAAGCATTGCTCTCATTTCACCAAAATTCTATCAAGGAGAAGCAAAGAATTAAATGCTATTTTTAACCCATGTGTTACGATGCAGCCACCATGACGAAAACAGCAGAAGAATATGCTAAGCGTTATGGAAATACGAAGATGTGGGATGAGGCAAAACAAAAATATCCTGCTATGTATCATCTCAATGGATTTGAGGAGCTGGATCTTCCAGTCATCACCAGCGAAGCACCCGAAAGCGTAAGCTTCCATCATTGGTCGTTTGTGCCGTTTGGATATGCACCATCGATCAATGGTCGGCCAATGAACACTTTGAATGCAAGAGACGATAAGATTTTTACCGAAAGGAGCGTCTACCGGGATGCTGCCTCTTTTCAACGCTGCTTAGTCATGCTAGATGGATTCTATGACCATCACAAAAAGAATGGAATTGCATACCCGTATTACGTTCAACTAAAATCCAAAGAACCTTTTTTGGTAGGAGGTTTATGGCAAACTTTCAAAGACCCCAAAGATGGCATCCCCATCAACACAGTTACGCTGGTAACAGGTCCAGCCAACAAAGAAATGGCG
>JABSPG010000615.1 GCA_013214445.1 Ekhidna sp.
CTCAAGCACATTGCAATCCTTGTTCCTGCGGTTGCAAAGAGCTTTCACGCCAACGCTGACAAAATGAAAAGAAAAATAAAACGGGGCACAACAAAACCTATACGCAATACCCTTCGGGATACTACGCATAGCCAAACCGTTGTGCGGCATACAAGAAAGAGCCAACACACAAGCAAAGAGTGCTATCGCACACATTGCTTTTTTGCCAACGCTCGACATGAAAATGATAAATTGAAAAACTATACGAAAGACCAAGAGTAAATGGAGATAAACAAATTGAAACCGAGAAAGGCGCTGAATAAAGCCTTTCTGAAAGTAAAACCCAACAGGACAGAAATCGAAGGTTTCAAAACCAACCTCATCCAACTACTTGACAGGACAAATGACACCGAATCGGAAGAGTTTCACAAAAATCTTGTAATTGACTTTCTCAAAAAGACCTATTACGACCCAAACCATTTCATCAACACCAAAGGACGAAATGACCTTGTAATTCATAACGGAGACAAAGCAAAAAGCACGGTTGGAGTAATCATTGAAGCCAAGAAACCAACCAACAAAAGTGAAATGGTGACGACTGATAAGCTAAACGCAAAAGCTTTTCAGGAATTGGTGCTTTACTACCTCAGAGAAAGAATCACACAAAATAATCTTGAAACCAAGCATTTGATTATCACAAACATCAATGAATGGTTCATTTTTGACGCAACCACCTTCGACAGACTTTTTGCTCAGAACAAAAAACTTGTAAAACAATTTCAGGACTTTGAAGGCGGACGATTGGCAGACACTAAAACCGACTTTTTCTATAAGCAGATTGCCGAACCGTTTATTGCGGACATCAAAACGGAAATTGAGTTCACCTACTTCAATTTGCAGGACTATCAAAAACCTTTGCGAAATGAAGACAAGGCAGACGACAACAAACTGATTGCTCTTTTTAAGCTTTTATCGCCCGAACATCTTTTAAAGCTTCCCTTCACCAACGACAGCAACAGCCTTGACAAACGCTTTTACAGTGAGTTGCTGCACATAATCGGCTTGACAGAAACCAAGGAAGGAAGCAAAAAACTCATTGAACGTAACAAGGCAGGAGAAAGACATACAGGAACTATTCTCGAAGATGCGATAATCCAATTAGACAGTTTAGACAAACTGAGCAGATTGGAAAAACCGAGCCAGTTTGGAAGCACACAGCAAGAAAAGCTCTTTAATGTTGCTCTTGAACTTTCAATCACTTGGATCAATCGAATCCTTTTCCTGAAATTGTTGGAAGCCCAATTAATCACTTATCAGAAAGGCGACAAGTCCTATTCGTTTTTAAACCTTGACAAAATCAAAAACTATGACGACCTGAACAGCTTGTTTTTTCAGGTATTGGCTAGAAAATGCGATGAACGAAACGAAGATGTAATCAGAGCTTTTGAAAAAGTCCCCTATCTCAACTCTTCTTTATTTGAGCCAACCGACATTGAGCAGGACACGCTTTTCATCAGCAATCTGCGAGACGACAAAACGATTCCGATTATTTCGTCAACCGTTCTGAAAGACCAGAACGGGAAAAAGCGAACAGGAAAACTGAACACGCTTGAATATCTGTTTGAATTTCTGAATGCTTATGATTTTAGCAGTGAAGGTTCAGAAGAAATTCAGGAAGAGAATAAATCGCTTATCAACGCTTCCGTTCTTGGATTGATTTTCGAGAAAATCAACGGCTATAAAGATGGCTCATTCTTCACTCCAGGTTTCATTACCATGTACATGTGTCGTGAAACCATCCGCAAAGCGGTTGTACAGAAATTCAATGAAACCAAAAATTGGAAGTGCAAAAATCTTGAAGACCTCTACGACAAAATTGAAGACAGACAAGAAGCCAATGAGATTGTAAAGAGTTTGAAAATTTGCGACCCTGCCGTTGGTTCAGGACACTTTTTAGTTTCTGCTCTCAATGAAATGATTGCTGTAAAAAATGACCTAAAAATTCTACAAGACCGAGACGGAAAACGCTTGAAAGAGTATCAGGTAGAAGTCGTGAATGACGAACTCATCGTAACAGACGAAGAAGGCGAACTCTTCGACTACAACCCCAACAGTAAGGAAAGCCAACGCATTCAGGAAGCCCTATTTCACGAAAAGCAAACCATCATTGAGAACTGCCTTTTTGGAGTAGACATCAATCCTAATTCGGTAAAGATTTGCCGTTTGCGTTTATGGATTGAGCTGCTGAAAAATGCCTACTACAAAAACGCTACGGAACTTGAAACGCTACCTAATATTGACATCAATATAAAATGCGGAAACTCTCTTGTAAGTCGTTTTGACATTGATGCTGACTTGAAACAAGCTTTGAAGAAAAGCAAATGGTCGATTGACAGTTACCGTGTAGCGGTTGACACCTATCGAAATGCTCAAAACAAAGAGCAGAAAAGAGAAATGGAGCGCCTGATTGCCGACATCAAATCTGATTTCAGGAGCGAGATTTCATTGAACGACCCAAAAGCAAAACGCCTTCGCAAACTTTCAGGTGAACTGTTTCAGCTGACCAACCAAGGACAGCTTTTTGAAATGAGCAAAAAGGAGAAAGCCGCTTGGAACAAAAAAGTAAAAAAGCTAACCGAACAGACCAATAAGCTCGAAGCAGAAATCGAAGAAATAAAAGCCAACAAGATTTTTGAAAATGCTTTTGAATGGCGTTTTGAGTTTCCTGAAGTGCTGAATGATGACGGTGATTTTGTGGGCTTTGATGTGGTAATTGGTAATCCACCTTATATCTACAATCGCGATTTGGATA
>JABSPG010000616.1 GCA_013214445.1 Ekhidna sp.
GAGGATTCTAAGGTACTCCCTGTGCCTTAAAAAGTTTTTATAGATATCATTATAGGTAGCAAGCTCCGTTTGATACGGCCCAAAAGCTCCTTCCTCCCCCTCCATCCCCACTTGACGTAAGAATGTACCTCCTTTACTCTCATGTGCAGCAGTCATCATCAAGAGGTCTACAGCACTCTCTGAATAAGGAATCTCTCCATCCAACCACTTCAGTGCAGGGATTACAACGTGTTCTCTGAATTGTCTGAAATCAATCACTCCATCTCCTCCCATGTAATATTCAGGATGATGTAGAAGATGACGAAAGCCAAGAAGCCTACGAACATCCCCAGAAAATCATTACTAAAGAGTTTGAGAAGGATATATCCAACACAACTCAGATTAGCAACTCCTAAAGAAATCAAACAGATTTTCTTTTCATTACTCATCTAAAGCCTCCTTTATTAATTTAAGAGCTTCTTTTAGTTTGTCCTTTCTTGAGTCTGTTTTCTTCCATTTCTGGAGTTTTTGGACATTGGCTATAATCCAGCGACGAGCATCCTCTACGTCTTTTAAGACGTAATATGTTAGAGGAAATTCTATAGAGCCACATTCATCTTCGAGACGGATTTTATACCGTTGGTAGGACTTATCCTTCGTGAGTGTGTACCCTCGTATATCATGCTCAACAAGGGATTCACTTACTAGGAGGGATACTTCCCCAAAGTCATTAGGGTTTAGAGGGGTTTCTTTTTTATCACTCATATTTTACAAGCTCCCCCAGCACATCCATCTTCTGTCTCTAAAAGGCCCATTCTCTCTTCCTCTGTGAGGCTAGGAAGGGAGTTCTGTATAGGAGTGGTACTACCCCCTTGCTCATGAGAGAAGTCCTCTCCTAGAGCCACTGTGGAGGTAAATTTGGATTCAAAGCCATCCTCGTCTACGTAAATCAGAGAGATGTATCCAAACATAGCAAGAGCTTCTAGTTGTTCTTGTAGATAGCAGCAACGGTCATCGTGTATGTCGTATGTCCACTCCTCCTCTATGTACACAATAATCTTAGCATATCCTGCTAAATCACTCACTTCTTCTAAGCGTACATGCTTATAGGCTTCTGCTTGATATTTCTTTTCGTATGTTTCGTTGTTACAAAGGATAAAATTCATTTCTTCACCTCATATTTAATCTCTTTAATAAACAAATAACTCACCATGAACACAAGGACATTCATGTACAAGGGCAACACCATACCCCGCATTGTTATATATGTCAACAAGAACACTAGGATTGTAGTGAGTAGTGAAAGTGCTAGATTAATCATTGTACATTCCTCAATAGGTTTTTACGTTTAAGTGTTGTTGTACTACTCTTACTATCTCTCTGTATCTTTCCACACCCCTTACAACGATACACAGGATAGCTACTTGTAGAGGTTACAGCTCTCTTCCCCTCTAGCAGTTCTAGGTCTTCAGAGAGACAAGTTCCACAACGAAGTGTATCCTCTTCATCAAACACTGCTAGATTTGGATGTTGTTTATCCCAGTGTCTGAGC
This sequence comes from Ekhidna sp., assembly GCA_013214445.1. Taxonomy (GTDB): domain Bacteria; phylum Bacteroidota; class Bacteroidia; order Cytophagales; family Cyclobacteriaceae; genus Ekhidna. The sequence continues at coordinate 1,532 of JABSPG010000616.1, forward strand.
TTCAGGTAAGTTTTTTCTAATTCGAGTACGTCTTGCTCGCAGTACTCCACCATACGCATCAGGGCTTCTCTGTCCCCTTTCATACAGTCCACCCACAACTGGAAGTTTGTTTCATGCTTCCCCTCATGGCCGAAGAGTTGTGTGATATAGTCTAGCTTGTTACTGGTGAACTTAAACCGACTCTTAGCAATAGCTAGTGTATCCACCACTTTGTAAGGAGAAGGCTCTTTCAGTCCGTATTCAATGAACTTAGCATTCATCTTAGGGACATCAAAGCGCTTAGCATTGTGAGCTACAACAACGTCCGCTTCATCCAGAAGCTCCCACATCATCCTAACAACATCCAGTTCAGTAGTACCAGCAAAGCCCGTATCCACCCAAGCACTAGTAACCTCCTCTTCTCCTAGCCATATCGCACTGAAACATATAATACTCCAGTCTTGGATAATCCTATCAATAGGGATGTTCTGTTTCCATAGACCCCATACATAGGCAATCATAGGAGAGGTTTCAATATCAAAGACTAGAACATTGCTCTTATGCTGTACATCTTGTACGTAGTCTTCTTTCTCTGCTCGGAATAGGAAATCTCGGACAGTGGTACGGGGCTTCCCTAAGCTTCTAGCAATATCAGATTTAGAGAGATTGGTGGTTAGCCATAGATGTAAAGCTTCTTTTTTCCACTTCTTAGTCATGTACATAACCCTCCGCTATATCAAAAGCATCATCTGTATCCATATCAGGGATGTTCTCTTGTTCCCATGAAGGATACAGAGAGACAAGTTCGTATTTCAATTCATCTTCCAGTACATCATATTCTTGTTGGTGTAGAAGACTGATGAAATAATTGTATCTATCCTCTGTCATTTCTTCTTCCTCTCTTCCTGTGTCTTAATGCTGTGGCAAGCTGAGCATATACATTGTAAGTTATCCTTCTCGCAAAACAATGTAGAAACGAAAGAGGGAAGGTCATCATATGTCTTCAAACTCCCGCAAGGCTCA
>JABSPG010000617.1 GCA_013214445.1 Ekhidna sp.
AAAGTTAGAAAATATGCTTCGCCTTGGGGCTCAGCCAACTCTAATTTTAAATGGACAACTTTTAGGGAAGCTTACACTTAACTTACCATTGTCTGAATTCCCAGATTGGATTAGAAATTTAACTAACTTGAAATATTTAATGATTCGAGGAAATGATGTGAGCGAAATCCCCGCTTTTATAAGTGAATTAAAAAATTTGAAAGTGTTACGTGTCGAGAACTGTGATTTAGATAGCCTGCCGAAAGAATTAAGTGAGTTAAAGGGTTTAAAAGAGTTAGGACTTGCAGACACAAAGGTTCCATATTTCTCATTGGACTGTATGCCTCCTAATCTTAAAGAGTTAGGAATTGGCGGACCTATTTATGGTTATGACAAAAAAGAGCTTGACAGGGTAAGGAAAGCTCTTCCCAAAACGAAGGTTTACTCAATCATGAATTAGAAAAAGAGCATAACAATTCATAAAAAACTATGCTGGGCTTAGGTGGACTGGACAGCTTTTCGCAACTTATATTCAGTGTGTCCTGCGGACACATTTAGTGCTGTTTACACAGCACAGTTTTTATGGTGTCGTTATACTCCATTTTCCCCAGATCAAATGAAATTAATCATAAGCTTCTGCTTCTTAAACCTTACGATACAGCTTAGCGCGCAAACTAAAGTAGTCGAATTTGAAGGAGGATATCTAACTGTCATGGTTGCTAACAAATGGGAAAGTACGGAATCCAAAAGAACGCTCTCTCTAACTCAAAAAATTGTAAACGAGAATTTGCAGATCACTTATGCTTTTGCTGACGGATCAACACTAGACGACTTTTACAAAACATATGTAAGCGAGTCATTTCCTGAAGAATTCGAGGGTTTCAAAATAATTGAAGAAAAAAGTCAAACTATCAACGGAAGAAAATTCAAATCAATTCTATTTAACACAAGGCAATATGGTAGAGAATATCAAACAATTGTCTATCTAACTATGAATAATGATCTTGGCTATGCTTTTATCGGGACTTCTACACCGTCTCAAATGAACTCGGTTGCGTCTGAATTTTATGACATAATTAGTTCTGTAACTTTCTTAACTCCTGGGCAAAAAGAAATCGTCAAAGACGAAAATCTTGAACAGGTCTACGGCAAAAAATGGCTTTTATATAGCCAAGACTTTGGGTTTGGAAATTTGCCGGTGACAGGAGATTCCCAAATCTATTTTGAACTTATCGATGACAACATTATCCAATCTAAAACAGACAACTCAGAAAAATGTGATGTGCCATTTGAGTATGACAACTCAAAAAACGAAATCAAATTTCTTTGTCGCGGACGAAATTTAACTAAGCAAATACTTAAAGTATCATCTGCAACATTGATAACTAAAGAAGTTGACGAACTTGGGGAGACAATTGAACGAACTTACAAAGCCTCAAAGTAAAGGAGTATAACAATTGCTAGTACGAATGCGCCAAAGTGTCTTTTTACTAGCTTCTGTGCGAACATCATCATGAATCAGCCGCTGAGAAAGGAAAGTGATTTCTACTGACTTCTGCTCGCAGGATTTTTCTCTTTCTGAACGCAGTGCATTCTGGGTACTTTGTGAGCACCGACAGATTCATTAGTTTTATCTGAACTTGCCAAGCTCGGGGCGCACTCCTGCTAGCTAGGCGATATGACTGGAAGCTAAAGGTTACCAGCAATTATCTTCAGACTGCATACCAACTCATGAACAAAGTACTACCCTATCTCGAACGAGTATTTTTGGCAACCTTATTAGTAGCTTTTGTACTCCAACTAACTGGATCTGAACTTCCAATTTTAATGTCACTTAGTATTGCTGGGCTTGGAGTAACATTTTTCTTGAGCGCATACAGACCCCTGAACATTGAACCAACGGAGGACGAACAGATGGGCTTCAACGAACTATTAGGTTTATCGATCGTGCCAAAAGTTCTATGGATTAGTACCGCTGTGGCAACAATTGGAATTCTTCTTTTCTCACTCCAATTGGGTAACGATGGCTACCTGAGAATGCTTTACATTGGTGGATCAACAATTATAATTGCCTCCGTTATCATGCTAATTCTTAAGGCAATGGGAACGAAGTACTTGAACGCCACATTTCCTGTCTACTTTCGCGCTTTACCTACTTTACTAGTAATTGCTTATATTCTTATCGGATAATGACTGAGCTATAAATAAATTAGCATCAGTGGCTAAAAATCGAGACGTACTTATCAAAGATGGAAGATTGGAATTTCGGAATTAGCACCCTTATTGGACTAGGATATGTATTCTATTTTCTCAACTTAGGAATACAAAGCAAACCATATGATCGTAACTACACTAAACTTTTCAACAAGTCATATTTCATTGTCCAACTTGGCATAACCGTGGCAATCGCAATTTTTGGAACGTACAGAATATTGAACGTAGATGCAAGAGAAGTCTTCTATCTATCACCACTAACATTTTTAATCTTTTTTGCCATATTCAACAAAATATCATTGTTATCAACTGGAAGGAATATTTTGATTGCGACAGGCTGGGATCGAATACCGAATGGTAACAAATTCACATCTCGAATGAACTTCTTTCTACTCTTCTTCCTGACAATTCTAATTCCTGGGCTACTGATGAATTTTTTGAATATCGGTCAACTGATGCCTTAACTAAAGCTGGTAACAGGCGATATCTATGGTAAAATCAAGCCATTTCAACTTTCTTAGTGAGCTCTATATAGGTATCTGGACGCCATAAACGACTAAACATGCTTTCTGAAATTACTAACAGCATCT
>JABSPG010000618.1 GCA_013214445.1 Ekhidna sp.
GAGTAAAATGGATGCTGACATTGGTCGCTTGATCGCCCAACTCAAAGCCAGTGGACAGTATGAAAACACGCTGATCATTTTCACCAGTGATAATGGGCATGAGTATGATCGAGTAAATGATGAATTTTTTGATAGCAATGGACCCTTTAGAGGTCGAAAGCGGGACCTGTACGATGGTGGCACTCATGCGCCTTTTGTTGCTCACTGGCCATCAGCGATAGATCCGGGTCAGTCCACTAGCCACTTGGCTGCATTTTGGGATTTGAAGGCAACACTTGGAGATTTAGCAGGCACACCATTGAAAGGGGAGACAGATGGTGTTTCTTTTTTACCTACACTTCTTGGGAAAGGTGATCAGGTCCAACACGACTATTTGTACTGGGAGTTCAATGAGCGAAAAGGTCCATTGCAGGCACTTTTGAAGGGAGATTGGAAGCTGATCCATCAAGTAGAGAAATCAGCTTACGAACTCTACAATCTCCAACAAGATCCCTCTGAGAAGACCGATCTCTCAGAGCAATTTCCCCAAGAATTAGAAGAACTTAAGTCAGCGCTGGCTACCGCCCGCACTGAAAATGACCAATTTCCACTAACCAGAAGACCAGACCCATGGAAGAAAAAGTAAAGTATCTCCTTTTATCTCTTATCATTTTCACAGCTAGTTGCAGTACCTCAGAAAAGACGGTCACTCAAGAAGAGACTCCAAAACCCAACATTCTGTGGATTATGCTCGAAGACTGGGGCTATCAGCTATCGTGTTACGGGGAGCCCGGTATTAGCACACCCAATGTGGATCAGCTGGCTGCCGAGGGAGCCAGGTACACCAATAGCTTTTGCACTGCTCCGGTATGTTCGCCCAGCAGGTCTGCAATGATGACCGGTTTTCATCAGCACTTTGTCGGGGCAGAGCAGCATAGAACGGCTGCCAAGTTTGGGTTACCAAAGCAGGACTTGCCGGAAGGGATAAAGCCAATCACTGCCCATCTAAAGGAAGCTGGTTATCATACCGCGCTCATGCAGAGTGCGAAGACGGACCTGAACTTTATTCATGGCGAAGACCTCTTCGATAGTCGAGATTGGAAAAATCGGGAGGAAGGTCAGCCGTTTTTTGCTCAGGCTACCTTTCAGTGGACGCATCGAAAGTGGCGCAGAGACTCTATTGCACCTATCTCTACAGAGGATGTAGTTGTGCCGCCATACTATCCCCAAACAGACTTGGTAAAACGTGACTGGGCCAATGGTTTGGAAGCGATGCAATTGGTAGATAGGCAAGTGGGTAAGTTGCTCAAACGTCTGGATGATGAAGGGTTGACAGAAAATACCATTGTCTTTTTGATTGGAGACAATGGAAGATGTATGCCCAGAGGCAAGCAGTTTCTTTATGATGGCGGCATGCAAGTTCCCATCATTGTGCGCTGGCCTGGGAAAGTTGAGAAAGCTACCGTTCTTGAGGACCTTGCTTCTACTTTAGATATCAGCAAGACCATCTTGGATCTTGCAGGGGTGACACCTGATGTGCCATTGCATGGGCGAAACTTGCTAGACGGTTCCATCAAAGATCGTGAGTTTGTTTTTGCTGCTAGAGATAAGATGGACAGCACTTACGATGCGATGCGAGCCATCCGATCTAAGGAGTATAAGCTGATACATAACCTGATGCCTGAGCGTCCCTATTTGCAATTGAACAAGTACAAAGAGCGCTCATATCCCACTTTGGCAGAAATGAATGTGCTATTTATGAAGGGAGAACTCAATGCCGATCAGCAGAAGTTCATGGCCAGCGTGAAGCCGGAGTTTGAGCTGTATGACATGATCAATGATCCGTATGAGCTGAACAATCTAGCAGACGATCCAGCATATAAAGAGATTAAAGAGAGCTACCTGCAGAAGCTAAACGCTTGGCGGCAGTCTGTGAATGATGAGGGCGTAAGTGAGGACTTTAGAAAGGGAGGCTGGCCGGCAGATTTCCCAACCAGGACGTTGGAAGATTGGGAGGCGCATCTGGAAGGGTTCAAGCCCTGGGTATATCGTGAGCCCAATAGCAAGATGAAGCATCCTTATTCTAAATGGTAGTTTTGGCCATTCTATCCCATTGCCTGCAGAATAGCACCCAGTAAAGAAGTCCGATTTGCAATAGCTTGCACTTGTGCTAAGTGTAAGTTTCAATTTGATTCGGCGGACCTGGGTTTTTCGGTCATTGGGTTTCCTTTTAGGAGGTTGCTTGCTTTTTGCGTGCGAATCCATCCAGCAGAAGCCCAACGTAGTGTTGATTTTAGTGGATGACCTGGGTTGGACTGATTTAGGAAACTATGGCAGTGATTTTTATCAAACGCCAAATGTAGATGCACTCGCCACTCAAGGGGTGAAGTTCACCAATTCGTACAGCACATGCACGGTATGCTCACCTACCCGCGCGTCAATTATGACTGGCAAGTATCCTGCACGTCTTCACCTTACAGATTGGATTGAAGGGCACAAATACGCTTGGGCGAAAATGAAGGTTCCAGAATGGAACATGGCGTTGGATTCCACTGAGTTTACATTGGCAGAAGCTTTCCAGCAGGCGGGTTACTTTACGGCCCATGTAGGAAAATGGCACCTTGGAGAAGAAGAAACGGACTGGCCCGAATACCATGGATTTGATGTAAATGAAGGCGGCTGGTCTCGGGGAAGCCCACAGCGGAGACCTGCGAAAGGAACCAATGGCTTCTTTTCACCATATGGAAATCCTCGCTTGCAAGACGGGCCAGAGGGTGAGTATCTAACTGAAAGACTGACACAAG